>JAYVRO010000148.1:0-26806 GCA_043776165.1 Rubrivivax sp.
CAGCGCGCCATTGCTTGAATGTCCAGCCTTCAATCAAGCGCACTGTCTCGAGCACTTCTTGGCCCTGCACCATTTTTTCCAACAAGTGCCGCGGTGTGACGCCCTGTTCGATCTCGTAGCTGCCCGCGCGGATGCGGCGCGCATGCCCTGACCAGCGAAACCACTGGTAGAGCGCCCAAGGCGAGGTCATCACGCCTGCGTTGGTCCAGGCCGTGGCAACGTCGCGGGGCGACGTGCCTGGCTCGATCGAGAGCTCAACAGTTGGGGCGGCCAAGGTCAAAGGCTGGTTGATCCACCGCAGGACCCCGCCTGCGGCAGCTGTCAACACAAGCACCAAAGCGCCCAACAGCGGGGCGACCCAACGAAGCCCTGCAAACCGGCGTGCCATGGGTGGTGATGATAATTCGACCATGACCACAAGCCACCCCAACCCCCTGCCCGACATCACAGCTTTGCAAGGTGCTACGCGCCTGCCGGATTGGGGCGTCATCCGCGCGCTGGGGGTTGATGCGCGCAGTTTTTTGCACAGCCAACTCACCCAAGACACCTTGCACTTGGAAAAAAGCCAGGCGCGATTGGCTGGTTTTTGTTCTGCTAAGGGGCGGCTGCAAGCGAGTTTCGTGCTGTGGTGCACGTCGCCTGATGAGGTCTTTCTGGCCTGTAGCACTGATTTGCTCGCCGCCGTACTCAAGCGCCTGTCGATGTTTGTTCTGCGCGCCAAATGCAAGCTCAGCGATGCCAGCGCGGAGGTCTTGTTGTGGGGTGTGGTGGGAGGCGGCCCAACCGGCAAGGCGGAGCGCAGGGATCACGGCAACAGCAGTGACAACAGCGGCAGCGCAGGTGCATCGACGGTCATGCCAGGCGAGGCCTGGGCTTGCGCTGATGTCGTGGGCGGTCAGCTCATCCGTTTGCCTGACGCGCTTTCAGGAACGCAACGTTTGCCGCGGTGTTTGCTGGCCTTGCAAAACACCGCAACCGTGCCGCAGTTACCGCTCTTGGACCACGCGGCTTGGTCGTGGCTGGAGGCCAGGAGTGGCACGGCACGCATCGTTGCCGCCACGGCTGAGCAGTTTGTTCCCCAGATGGTCAATTTCGAGTTGGTGGGAGGGGTTAACTTCCAAAAGGGCTGCTACCCAGGGCAAGAAATTGTTGCGCGCAGTCAATACCGAGGCACGCTTAAACGGCGGGCTTTTGTTCTCGACAGCACGGAGCCAGCGCATGCCGGGCAAGAGGTCTTCAGCGCCTCAGACCCCAGTCAACCCGCCGGCATGGTGGTTCTGGCGGGCTCATGGCAAGGCACGCACAGCGCCTTGGTCGAGCTAAAAACTGCCGCCATGCATGCGGGGGGATTGCACCTTGGCAATGCCGTCGGTGCGTTGCTGACGCCCAACGTTCTACCTTACGCAATACCCACCGATGCGCCTTGAGCCGCCGCCTCGCTAGCTGACCAGGCCGCCCGCTTCGATGCGCAATTGACGGTCGCAGCGCGCGGCAATGGCGGGGTCGTGCGTCACCAGTACCAAGGTGGTTCCGGCCTCGCGGTTCATATCGAACATCAAGCGCATGACGGTCTCGCCAGTGGCGAAATCTAGGCTGCCGGTGGGCTCATCGGCCAGCAGCACGGCAGGCCGCACAACAAAGGCGCGCGCCAAAGCCACCCGCTGCTGTTCGCCGCCCGAGAGCACCTTGGGGTAGTGCCCCAGGCGCTCGCCCAAACCCACACGCTGGAGCATTTGCATGGCCTGCGCGCGGGCGTCGTTGTGGCCCATGAGTTCCAGCGGCAACATCACGTTTTCTAACGCTGTGAGGTTAGCCAACAACTGGAAGCTCTGAAAGACAAATCCCACTGATCGCGCGCGCACTTCGGCCCGAGCATCTTCGTCCATTGTGAACAGGGCTGTGCCAGCCAGAGTCACCGTGCCCGTGGTGGGCACATCTAACCCGGCAATGATCGACAGCAAGGTGCTCTTGCCTGAGCCCGAGGCGCCCACGATGGCCACGCTTTCGCGCGGCAACAAAGTGAAATTGATGTCGTGGAGAATGGTCAACGTCCCGGTGGAGTCAGTGACTTGTTTGCTGATGCCGTTCACAGCGATGATGGGTTCTTGCATGAGCATTGACAGTCTTTTTCGCCAGCGTCGGCGCCAGTGTTGGAAGCACTTTACCTTGCTGGGCCTGCTCGCCGTAAGCAAGTCAAGCTGGGCTGTGCCGGCCAAGGCCGCGAAGTTGCTGGTGTTGGGTGACAGCCTGTCGGCTGAATACGGACTGCCGCGCGGCACGGGTTGGGTCGCCTTGATCGAAAAGCGCATCGTGCAGGAAAAGCTCACAACCAAGGTGGTGAACGCCAGCATCAGTGGCGACACCACCTCCGGTGGGCGATCTCGGCTGCCTGCCTTGCTCGCGTTACATCAGCCAACGGTCTTGGTGATCGAGTTGGGCGGCAACGACGCCTTGCGAGGCCTGCCCTTGACCATGACGCAAGCCAATCTCAGCGAGATGGTTCGTGCCGGCCTTGCCGCTGGCGCGAAAGTGGTCGTGGCAGGCATGCAAATGCCGCCGAACTACGGTCGCCAATACGGTGCTGACTTTGCCGCCATCTTTGCTGCGGTCAGCAAAGCCCCCGGCACCACACTGCTGCCCTTTTTGCTGAAAGGCGTGGCCGATGGGCCAGATGCCGAGAGCATGTTTCAGGCTGATCGCATCCACCCCAAAGCCGAAGCACATCCGCGCATCGCTGACAACGTTTGGGCGGTGCTGCGGCCTCTTTTGCGTACGTGACGTGCGACGTGACGAGTGCCACTCATCGCAATTGCCGTTGCTACGGCTTTGAACCAGACTCTTTCCGTCAAGTCATCTGAAGAGTTAGCGCGCTACTTCGCGCTCGCGCTCGCGCTCACGCGGGCCTGAGCGCTGCTCAGGTGCACGGGCTTTGCCCTCGTCAGAACGAGGCTGCCGATCTGCATCGCGGTTGTGTTGTGCACCGTGGCCCGGCTTGCCCGACGGGCGTTCGGGGGTCGGCGCGGCGGAGGCCGCAGGTGGCCTGGCTCCTGGCGGGTGTGAACCGTTCCACGGTCCTGAGGCCTGGGGGGGACCCGAGGGCAGCACCGCCACCGGAGGTGCTGGTTGACGTTCCCGAGGGATCGGCTGCGCAATTGGCTGCGTGGCGGTGACGACTGGGGCGAAGCTGGGTCCACCACGCTGATCGCGTGACTCAGGTCGCGGCTGGCGGTCGATGTGGCCGTTGCTGTTTCCGTTGCCAGGTCGATCGTGGCGCTCAGGGCGCTCGTCACGCCATTGGCGACCACCGTGCCAGCCATGCTCATTCACCAGTTCAACGTGGCGCGGGCTGGCAACGTAGTGCGGACGGTACAGCTCGCGCGGTGGCAACGGTTGCCAATGACTGGACGGCAGGGCGCCGCCGAAAGTGAACGACGCACCGCCATGCGAACCACCGATCCATGTCACCAAAGCGGGCGAAAACACCGGCCGGGGCACATACACGCCCGGCGCCCAACACCAGCCGCCACGCCACTGTAACCAGCGACCATAGTGGAAGGGGGCAAAGCCCCAGGGTTGCTCGTCTACCCAGGTCCAGCCCCAGGGCCTGAGTGCAACCCACCGACCGTGACGGTAAGGTGCCCAGCCGACCTGAACGCCCAGGGGTATCCAGATGGCGCCAAATTCAGGGTGACGATCCCAACGACCGTAGCGGTCAAGATCTTCTGCGCCGGTCATCTCGGGTGAAACATAACGGTTGGCCGCTGTCCGGTCGTCGCGCTGGTCTTCAGCGCTCACCCAGGCCATCAAGGCGTCACCCGGCAGGGCAGACCAGCGGTGTTGAATTTGGGTTTGGCCACGGACGCGCCACAGTTCCATGCGTTGACCGGCGCCGATGGGGAAGCTCTCGGACTCGTCAACCAACAATTCACCTGACAAGGACCCAGCAAAGCTTGTTTCGTCTTGCCGGTCGAAGCGGTAATGTCCAGGGCGCAGCGGTTTGAAACGTGCCTCTGCGGTGCGCATCGTTACCTCGTCAACAGCAGCGCGTGTGCGAATTCGCATCGCGGCACTGCCGCTGTGCAGTTGGAACCGTAGCGCCTCGTCGTCGATCCGTGTGGCCTCCAATTCGCTGCGCGCGCCCAGGCGCACCACGGTGCTACCGACGCGCACCTCGGCGCGTGCGTCAGGCCCGGTGGACACACGGTCACCACTGGTGATGGGCCGGTTGGGCAGCGCTGGTGACCATTGGCCCTGCTCCTGGTCAAAGACCGACACAGCACCCACGACGTTGGCCAAGCGGCCCACACGACCGGGTGGATCGGTCTGTGCCCAGGCCGACAGCAAGCTCGAAGTCAAGAGCAGGCTGAGCAAGGCTTGTCGCAAACGTTGTCGCAAAGTCGGGTGCAAGGTCGGGTGCAAGGTCAGGTGCAAAAACATGGCGTGCTCCACCGGGTCTGAAGACGTTTCTGTCGAGTTGAAACGCCGGGAAACTGTGCAACGTGTGCCAATGGATCGGCGCCTACAGCCAGTTTGTAAAGCTTCTTTTCGACGCCCTGACCCGTTCAGTGAGATCGTCAATCGTCAGCCTTGGGGTCGGCGCCGGGGAACAACACACTTGTGAATCCAAACTGTGTGAAGTCGCGCATTCGTGTGGGATAGAGCCGCCCGATCAGGTGGTCACATTCATGCTGGACCACACGCGCATGGAAACCGTCGGCCTCGCGTTCGATGGGCTGGCCCATGGGGTCGAGGCCGGTGTAGCGTATGCGCTCCCAGCGCGGCACCATGCCTCGCAAACCCGGCACCGATAGGCAACCTTCCCAGCCAGTTTGCTCGTCGTCTCCCAGTGGCGTGATGACAGGGTTGATGAGCACTGTTCGTGGCACTGCGGGTGCGTCGGGGTAACGTTCGTTGTGTGTGAAGCCGAAGATCACCAGCTGCAAGTCAACGCCAATTTGTGGCGCGGCCAGGCCGGCGCCATTGGCGGCTTCCATGGTCTCGAACATATCGGCGATCAAGCTGCGCAGAGCGGCAGTGTTGAATTCGCGCACGGGCTGGGCCACGCGCAGCAATCTTGCGTCGCCCATCTTCAAAATCTCATGCAAGGCCATCGTGATCTCTCTTGCGCAGTGTCAGGTTGGGTGAATTGTTAATGCATGAAAGTACTTGATCAACGCGCTGCGCCACCGTGCCACGCACAGAAACCGGCGTGACCTTCATGCCAGCCAGTTGACGCAGTGTCCAGTCATGTTGCTGCGCACGAAAGTCATCGTCACGCCGGCAGCCGTCTTGGACAAATTCGAAGTCGGGCTCGCACATGACAAACAAATCGTAGCGTCGCTGCGCCAAGCTGCGTAGTTCGGGCGGCGCGTGGCCGTGGTCGTGCAAACAGTATTGCAATGTCGTCAGCGCCGTGGTGTCGCAGATCAGCCAGCCCTGGGCTCGACGCGCATGTTCGTCTTCCCAGGCCACCTGGGTTTGCGCCACATGCAGCAGTTGCGTCTCAGACAACGTTTCGCGCAATTCTTCCCAGAGTTGCCTGCCGTATTCGGGCACAAACACAGTGGTCAGCCTGTGCGCAAGCGCGCGCGCCAGCGTCGTTTTGCCACTTGACTCACCGCCCAGCAAGGCCATGCGGCGCACGGTGTTTGGTGTTGATGTCATGCGGTCTCAGGTGCCGTCAGCAGCAGCAGCAAGGCCGCTTCGTCCAGCACTGCCAAGCCCAGTTCACGGGCCTTGTCAAGCTTGCTGCCAGCGTCGCTACCCGCCACAACGTAGCTGGTTTTTTTCGACACAGAGCCTGCAACTTTGCCGCCGGCGGCTTCGATCAGGCCTTTGGCTTCGTCGCGCGACAAGGTGGGCAGCGCTCCGGTCAGCACCAGCGTTTTCCCCAGCAAGGGTTTGGCCGTCATGCTGTTGGCATCGTCGGTCTCAGCCCAAATGATGCCCGCAGCGCGCAGTTGTTCAACCACTTCACGGTTGTGTGCCTGGTCAAAAAACGCGCGAATGCTTTGCGCCACCACAGGGCCCACGTCGTGCACTTCCAACAGTTGTTCCGGCGTGGCGGCCATCAGTCTATCGATGTGCCCAAAGTGCCGTGCAAGATCTTTGGCCGTTGTCTCGCCAACATGCCGAATACCCAGTGCGTATAGAAAGCGCGCCAACGTCGTGTCCTTGCTCGCTGACAGAGCGGCCAACAAGTTACTGGCACTCTTGTCGGCCATGCGATCCAGGGCGGCGAGATGGGTCAGGCCCAAGCGGTACAGGTCGGGCAAGGTCTGCACGATGCCGCCGTCCACCAACTGGTCAACGAGCTTGTCGCCCAGGCCTTCGATGTCCATGGCACGACGCCCGGCAAAGTGCAGCAAGGCCTGCTTGCGTTGCGCTGCGCAGAAGAGCCCGCCAGTACAGCGGTGGTCCATGCCACCACGCTCGCGCAAGACAGCACTGGCACAAACCGGGCAGCGGCGTGGCATGAAAAAGTTGGGTACGTAATCTGAACGTGTTAACTGAATACGGCCCACCACTTCTGGAATGACATCGCCAGCGCGCCGCACGATCACGCTGTCGCCCACCCGCACGCCTTTACGGCGCAGCTCAAAGACATTGTGCAAAGTGGCATTGCTCACTGTCGTGCCGCCCACAAAAACCGGAGCCAACTTGGCCACGGGTGTGAGCTTTCCCGTGCGGCCGACCTGGATGTCAATGCCCAACAGCGTCGTGATCTGTTCTTGGGCCGGATACTTGTGCGCCACGGCCCAGCGTGGCTCGCGTGTAACAAAACCAAGCCGACGTTGTTGTTCGATGCTGTTCAGTTTGTAGACCACACCGTCGATGTCAAAAGGCAATGTGTCGCGCTGAGCGCCCATGGCGGCGTGGAACTGAATCAAGCCTTGCGGCCCCTGCACCACGGCGCGGTGGCGGCACACAGGCAAACCAAAGGCCAGCAAAGCATCCAGCAGCGCGCTGTGGGTGGGCGGCAGCACCCAGCCCGTGCTCTCGCCCAAACCGTAGGCGAAAAAACTCAATGGCCGTTGCGCGGCGACGGCCGGGTCAAGTTGGCGCACAGCACCGGCGGCTGCATTGCGTGGGTTCACAAAGGACTTCAGCCCTTTGTCACGTTGGTTTTGGTTCATGGCCTCAAAAGCATCGCGGCGCATGTAGACCTCGCCGCGCACCTCCAGCACCGGCGGCGCGGTGCCCGTCAGGCGCAACGGAATCTGGCGCATCGTTCGAATGTTCTGTGTCACCTCTTCACCGGTCTCCCCGTCACCGCGTGTCGCGGCTTGAACGAGCACGCCTTGCTCATATCGCAGGTTAACGGCGAGGCCGTCAAACTTCAACTCGGCGGCATATTCAACGGACGGCATGGTGTCGGCCCAGTCGAGCTCACGGCGCACACGCGCGTCAAAGGCCAGGGCGCCACCGGCGGTGGTGTCGGTTTCAGTGCGAATGCTGAGCATCGCGACGCGGTGGCGCACGGTTGGAAAGCCATCAAGCACCCGACCCAGCACGCGCTGTGTTGGGGAATCAGGTGTTAACAATTCAGGTTGTTTGGATTCAAGTAGCTGCAACTCCTGGAACAGTCGGTCGTACTCTGCGTCAGGGATTGTTGGGTCGTCGAGCACGTAGTACCGGCGTGCGTGGTCGTGCAGTAACCCACGCAGCACAGCAGCCCGTTCGGTCGCCTGTCGGGTGGGGGAGTTCAAGCGGAAGTCTCTCAACTGAAAAGGCGCCTCGCCGCAGCAGAGCCTGCGGCCAAATCCAGCGCCTCAAGCTGCTTGTAAAGCACGCTCAGCTCCTGGCCGATGGCGGCAAACGCATGCAGCGTGACGACTTGACCCTGGTCGTCTACCACTTCGGCGCCCATGTCGTCGGCCAAGGAACGCGCAGCGTTGTGCCAGGTCGGAAAAGGTTCGCTGCGAGCCTCGGTTTGTGGCACATCGAGCGCCAGCGCGCATTCGCGCAAAGGCGCACGTTGCGGGTCGTCGGCCAAGGCGGCCTGCGCATCGAACGACAGCACCAACACCGGCGGTTCGCCGTCGTCGTTTGACGGCAGGACAAGACGCCCCGGGAAGCCGCCCGCAACGAAGCCATGGCGCGAGGCAATTTGTTGCAAGTAACCCACCGACCAGGCCACGGAGTTGGAGCGCAGGGTCACTGTCAACTGCGCATCAAGCGGTCCGACCAAACCGTCGAGTTCGCGGGCACGCGCGACCACGTCCAACATGTCGGGAAAATCCGGTGTGGCACCAACGTTGTCGGCGAAACTCTGCACGAGTTGCACAAACTCGGAGTACTCGATCTCGTTCAAAGCCCCGCTGCGGTTGGCCAGTTGAACACCCGCTTGCAGTTCGCTGTAGTGGGCGCCAGGTTGTGGCGGCTCCCATTCGCCGTCTCGCACATCCAATCCTTCGATGATGAACACTTTGGCGCCAGCCCGCCTAGTGGCGGGCATCTGAGACAGGACAAACTCACCGCTCACAGGCGCCTCGAGTGCCAACGGTGCAATGGCATCAATCAAGGCGTCGATCTTGAGCAGCCTACGTTGCGCACGCTGCGGGCGCGGATCAGTCAAACTTTGAGCCGCACTGTCGGCAGCACTTTTGTTGCCTTGGTCAGCAGTCTGAACGGTACCCAGTGCAGGTTCAACGCGCTGGCCATCAGCATCCGGTTGTGGTCTTCTTGGACTCGCCTTTCGGGTGGTCCACCAACCATGGCCGAGCAAAGCCAGCAAGAGCGCCCCGCCAAGAATTGCCAATGCCCAAGTGAGTGTCATGTCAAACCGTGGTTCCGTTCGTGAGTCCGTTGAAGGAACGCCGATACCTGCAAATCGTCAAGCCGCCTTCGCCAAGCTCACCGCCGAGTGCATGTCGACCGCGACGATGCGAGACACACCTTGTTCTTGCATCGTCACCCCGATGAGTTGCTCGGCCATTTCCATGGCGATCTTGTTGTGGCTGATGAAAAGGAATTGTGTCCCAGCGCTCATCTGGTTCACGAGCTTGGCATAACGCTCGGTGTTGGCGTCGTCGAGCGGCGCATCGACCTCATCGAGCAAACAAAAGGGCGCGGGGTTCAGCTGGAAAATCGCGAATACCAGCGCAATCGCAGTGAGCGCTTTTTCGCCACCCGAGAGCAAATGAATCGTGCTGTTCTTCTTGCCCGGTGGTTGCGCCATGACTTGCACACCGGCGTCCAAGATTTCGTCGCCTGTCATCACAAGTTTGGCCGTGCCACCCGCGAACAACACCGGGAACATGCGGCCGAAATGTTCATTCACCTGGTTAAAGGTCTGGCTCAGCAGATCACGTGTCTCGAGGTCGATTCTGTGGATCGCGTCATCCAGCGTATTGATGGCTTCGAGCAAGTCCGCCATCTGAGCGTCAAGGAAGGTCTTGCGCTCGCGCGAGGTTCCGAGCTCTTCCAGCGCTGCCAGGTTCACGGCACCCAACGCATTCACGTCGCGTTGGATGCGGTCGATCTCGCCCTGAAGACCCCACAGTTTGACTTGACCCGATTCAATGGACGCTGCCAACGCCAGCAGATCAGTGCCTGCAGCGCCGAGTTGCTCCAGGTATTGCGCGCCGCCCAACTGCGCCGCTTGATGTTCAAGTTGTAATTTGCCGATGTCGGCGCGCAGCGGCTCCAGGCTGCGCTCGAAGCCCATGCGCTGCTCTTCAGCGGCACGCAGCTTTGCACTCAGGTCGTCGTACTCGCTGCGGGTAGTGGCCAAGGCCAGCTCACGCTCCAACTTCAGCGCCAGGGCGTCTTGCAAACCCGCGGTGGCCGCCGCGTCATCAAAACTGCCAAGCTCCATTTCAAGCTGCTGCCCAGTGTGGGCGTTGGCTGCAACTTGCGCCGCTGCGGTTTCCATGCCGCGCTGCAATTCGTCGCGTCGGGCACCCAGGGCACGGGCCTGAAAACGCGCCTCCTGCGCCTGGCGCTCCAGGCCGCGCAACTGTTCGCGGGCCTCGGCCAAGCGACGCTCGGCTGCGATCACGGCGTCCTCCAACTCGGTTTGGCGCTCTTGCGTGGTGCCCAACTCCAGGTCGAGTTCTTCGAAGCGGCCTTCGCCGGTGGCGCGCCGCTCTTCCAGGGTTTCAAGCTGGGCATCGATTTCGGACAACTCGTCACCCAATTGGCCGTGCCGCGTCAAAGCGGCGTCGGCTTGCTGTGTCAAACGCAGTAACTCGACTTGCAACTGGTGCGCGCTGGCCTGGTGGTCAGCGGCTTCACGACGTGCCAACAACTGGCGTTGCGCGGCGTCGGTATAGGCGGCTTCCAAGCGCACGGATGCGCTGCGTGACTCGTCCGCAATGAGCGCTTGTGCACGTTGCTGCCGGCCAAGGTTTTCGATTTCTTGCGCACGTGCCAGCATGCCGGCTTGTTCGCTGTCAGGGGCGTAAAAACTCACCGCAAACTGCGAGACGGCGTGACCGTCAGCCGTCATGATGATTTCGCCGCGCGTCAACTTGCTGCGGGCCGCCAAGGCTTCGTCCATCGTCGCAGCCGTGTAAACGCCTTCGAGCCAGTCGCCCAACAAAGCTTTCAATCCAGCGTCTGGCAACCGCAGCAAGTCACTCAAACGCGGCAAGGTGTCGTGGGTACTGGGCGCCGCAGCCAATGGCAGGGAATAAAACGCCAGCTTGGAGGGCGGGGCATCGATGGCAAAGGCACGAACGGTCTCCAAGCGACCCACGGAGATTGCGTTCAGACGCTCGCGCAGCGCCGCTTCAAGCGCCGTTTCCCAACCCGTTTCAATGTGCACCTGCGTCCACAAACCCGCCGAGTCCTCCAAGCCATGTTTGGCCAACCAAGGCTGCAAACGACCCTCGGTCTGTACTTTGGCTTGCAGTGAACGCAGCGCATCGACGCGCGCGGCAATATCGGTCAATTTGGATGACTCGCTATTCACGGCGTCTTGCGCTTGACGGCGCTGCGCGTCAAGCCCAGGTAGATGCGTGTTCAACGCCTGCAGCCTAGATTCACTGCTTTGTGCTTGGATGTCGGCGCTGGCCGACTGGTCTTTCAACGCGGACAACCGCTCCAGGTCGGGTGCTGACAAACCACGCTGCTCGGCGCCCAACTTTTCTCGCCTCGTACGCAGTTGGTGCGACTGTTCGTCGACGTTGCGGCTGTCTGCGGCCAGTACCTGAATCTGCTGATGCACCTGTGCGACCGTGGCACGCTGCTGGTTGCTGGAGTTCTGCGCGCTGCGCACTGCGTCTTCCAGGGCGGGCAGCTGCTCTTGCTGTTCGATTGCCTGCGCGGTCTGCGCTTGCGCTTGCTGTTGCGCATGTGCAATGAGCTCGACGAGGTCTTCGATCTCCGTTCGCGCGCTGGCTTGACGCTCAGCCCATTGCTGGTTTTGCGCCTGCAACTCGGCCAGCCGCGCTTGCGCGCGATGCCGACCTTCAACCACGTAGCGGATGCGCTCTTCAAGGCGGCTGACCTCCAACGCCGCGTCGGCTAGGGCGCCTTGCCGCAGATGCATGCCGTCACTGGCAGCGTAGTGCGCCTGGCGAAGCGTCTCTAGTTGACTTTCGACATGACGCAGTTCGGCTAACCGCGACTCCAACGCGTTGGTGACTTCGTGCACAGCAGTGCTCACACGTGCTTCTTCGTTCGCGGCGTCACGGTGCTTCAAGAACCACAGTTGATGCAGCTTGAGCGTACCTTCGACTTGCAGGCTGCGGTACTGCTGGGCGATGGCGGCCTGGCCCTCGAGCTTGTCAAGGTTGGCGTTCAATTCGCGCAGGATGTCATCCACCCGAGTAAGGTTCTCCCGAGTGTCCTTCAGCCGGTTTTCGGTCTCCCGGCGGCGCTCTTTGTACTTTGAGACACCGGCTGCTTCTTCCAGGAATAAACGCAGTTCTTCGGGGCGCGACTCAATGATGCGGCTGATCGTGCCTTGGCCGATGATGGCGTAGGCCCTTGGCCCCAGGCCCGTGCCCAAGAACACGTCTTGAACATCGCGCCGACGCACGACTTGGTTGTTGATGAAATAGCTCGAACTGCCTTCACGCGTGAGCACGCGCTTGACGGCAATTTCTGCAAACTTGTTCCAAGGGCCGCCGGCACGCGCCAGACTGTTATCAAAGACCAGTTCAACACTGGCGCGACCGGCCGGTTTGCGAAAGCCCGAGCCATTGAAGATGACGTCTTGCATCGATTCGCCGCGCAGCTCACTGGCTTTGCTCTCGCCGAGCACCCAGCGCACCGCGTCGATGATGTTGGATTTGCCGCAGCCGTTGGGGCCCACCACGCCTACACGCTGGCCAGGCAACTGGAATGTGGTGGGCTCGGCAAAGGACTTGAAGCCGGCAAGCTTGATCTGATTCAGGCGCATCGAAGGTGTTTTAAAGGGCGCAAAAGTGGTGGCGCAAAAGTGCGGGTGGGGGCCAGTGTCGGCCCACCACAACCACGCCCAAGTGCTTGATTTAAATACAAATTTACGCTTTGGACGGGCTTGAAATAGGGACTGGATGATAACATTGAGCCCCTGCTTTCTTCCCTTCTTTCAGCCTTAAGTGATGGCGCCAACAACGAGCGCCAACAATGAGATCACCCATGACAGCCACGACACCCCAAAAATCGCCCCAACGGCCCGCTGTTTCAGCCAAGGCGCATCAAGCTCGCGAACGCGGCGTACCACTGATTCCACCCACCGCTCCAAGCAAAGACTTGCAGGTTTTTGCCAACCCAACTCCCGAACGCGACTACGTGATTCGCTTCGATGTGCCCGAATTCACCTGCTTGTGCCCGCTCACCGGCCAGCCCGATTTTGCGCACTTCACGATCGAGATCGTCGCCAACAAACTGTGCATCGAGCTCAAGAGCCTGAAGCTCTATTTCTGGAGCTTTCGCAACGAAGGCGCATTCCACGAGAAAGTCACCAACACCGTCCTCAGTGATCTTGTTCGCACCATACAGCCACGTTTTGTGCGTGTTCATGCCGACTGGTTTGTTCGCGGCGGCATCCGCACTTTTGTGACAGCAGAGCACCGCAAGAAGGGCTGGAAATCGGCGCCCAGAGTGGAACTGGCGGGTCTGGCTTGAACCAGCGCAGCGCAAGGCATGTTTTACCTGCTCAGGCGGTTGCTCCTATTCCATTTGCAGCGCCCCTTGGCTTTGATTTGACATCGTTGCGGCCCAGCTACCAGAAATTCGCTGTCACCGTGGCGCCGAGCCGCATTGATGGCCAAGGTGCCTTTGCCGCCGAGCCCATTCCTGCACGTTTGAAAATAGGTGAAATTCGCGGCGAGAGCATCACCGTGGGTGAGGCGCGCATTCGTGCCACGCGCAGCGAACGCATCATGATTGTCGAGCTCAGTGCGCGTAAGGCGATCGACTTTTCCAAGTCTGCCGATCCCATGCGCTACACCAATCACAGCTGTCAACCCAATGCTCGTTTGTGCCTTCGTCAAGGCCGAGTGGAGTTTTACGCCTTGCATGCCATCAGGCCAGGTGAAGAGTTGACTGTTGACTATGGCGAAACGCACCACGAAGGGCGACTGATTTGCCAATGCGGCGCAGCGGGTTGCAAGGGCATGCTGTAGCCGCTTGCTGGGCGAAGGGCGGTTTACGCTGGTGTTCGCAATTTGGCCAGGCGCGGGTGCATCGTGCGAAACCACAGAGCGGGCACTGCGGCCAAGAACAAGGCGCCCGAGTAGCCCGTTGGCAATTGCGGTCCGGGTAAGGCAGCCAGCGTTGCGTAGGGCTTCCAGGCGTGCATGTGGTGATCGCTGTGGCGCTGCAAGTTGATGACAAAACAATTGGTCAGCGACGCGTCGGCATTCCAGGCGTGGTGCACGCCAAATGGCTCGGTCACTGCGTGGATTTGCTGGCGCGTCAAGCCGTAGTGCTCGATGTAATTGATGGCCTCCAGCAAGAACACGGCGTAGGCCGATTGCAGGCACCAAAAGACCAGGGCAAGCATGCCCAACCATTGAAATAAGACGAGCAGCCACAACGCCTGCGCCATGGTGGCCCACAACAGTGGGCTTTGATGCCAACCGCGTTGGTGTTTCAGCAGGCGCTGTGTTTCCAAGGCCCATGCGCTGCGCCAGCTGCCCACCAAGGAGCGGGGCAAAAATTTCCATAAGGACTCGCCAAAGCGCGCTGTGGCGGGGTCGGCGTGCGTGGCGGCCCGTACGTGATGGCCGCGGTAATGCTCCACCATGAAGTGGCTGTAGTTAACGCTGCACATGAGCAGCCACGCCATGCCGCGGTCAAAACGCGAACGCGAATGGCCCAATTCGTGCGCAAAGGTGATGCCTTGGCTTCCGGTCACGCCACCTATGGCAATGCCCAAGGCCAAAGCTTGGTCCCAGCCCGAGGCCCAACTGCTGACCGCATACAAGCCCAAGGCCAACAAGGCGAATTGCCACAGCAAGTGGCCGCGCAGCGCCGTCATGTGCCACGCAGTGGGCCGCGGCGCGGGTGCAGGTGAGTGGCGCCAAGCGGGCACACGTTCCAATAGCGCCAGCGTCACCATGAAGGCGACCATGGCGCCCAAAGCCCGCCCGCCGGACACACCGGCAGCTGCGCCCACGGTCAGCGGAAACAGCCAAGCCAAGAGAAAGCGCGCGGGGTGGTTCAAGGTCATGGCCGGATCATGCGGTGTGCTCAATTGCGACGTCAATGGGCGCCCTCCCCAACCGAGCTTGTCACTGCACACGCCACGGATAATCTACCGATGAATCCATTGCTTGGCGCACTGCACCCCTACCCCTTCGAGCGCTTGAAGTCGCTCACGCAGGACATCGTCCCTAACCCAGCCTATTCGCCTATCAGTCTGGGTATAGGTGAACCCAAACACGCGACACCGCTTTTTATCATCGAAGCCTTGGCCGCAGGTGTGGCGGGGTTGTCCAGCTACCCGGCCACGGGCGGCACGGCGCAATTGCGTCAAGCCTGCGCTGCATGGGTGCAACGGCGTTACAGCATCACCTTAGACGAACAGACGCAGCTGTTGCCGGTGAACGGTTCACGCGAGGCGCTCTTTGCCTTTGCACAAACCGTGATCGACCCCGCCCGTGCAGGTGCCACCGTGGTCTGCCCCAATCCTTTCTATCAAGTCTACGAAGGCGCGGCCTTGTTGGCCGGCGCGCAAACGGCCTTTGCCAACAGCGACCCCACGCGCAACTTTGCTGCGAATTGGGACGACATTGACAGCCCCACGTGGGCGCGCACCCAATTGCTCTACGTTTGTACACCTGGCAATCCCACTGGCGCGGTGATGCCCTTGTCGGAGTGGCGAACCTTGTTCGAGCTGAGCGATCGCCATGGCTTTGTGATCGCCAGCGACGAGTGTTATTCCGAGATCTACTTCCGCGACGAAGCGCCGCTGGGAGCGTTGCAAGCCGCCGCGGCCCTTGGTCGCAGCGATTTTCGCAATCTGATGGTCTTCACGAGCCTGAGCAAGCGCAGCAACGTGCCGGGCATGCGTTCGGGTTTTGTGGCCGGGGATGCGGCACTCATCAAGGCTTTTTGGCTCTACCGCACCTACCATGGCAGTGCCATGAGTCCCCAGGTGCAGCACGCCAGCGCGGCGGCTTGGAACGACGAAGCCCATGTGCGGGCCAATCGTGAGATGTACCGAGCCAAGTTTGCCGCGGTCACTCCGATGTTGGCCGAGGTCTTGGAGGTCGCACTGCCGGATGCAGGTTTTTACCTGTGGGCCCAAGTGCCTGGCGCCGAACGCATTGGCAGCGACATTGCTTTTGCCCAAGGGCTGCTCGCTCAATACAATGTGACAGTCTTGCCCGGCAGCCTTTTGGCGCGTGAGGCACATGGCGTGAACCCTGGTGCAGGCCGCGTTCGTCTGGCCCTGGTGGCACCCGTGGCTGAATGTGTCGAAGCCGCGCGCCGGATTGCTTCTTTCAGCACAACATTTTGCAGAGACTACAAAGAGAACGTCGCATGAGTAACCTGTCACCCATCATCGATCTGGCCTGGGAAAGCCGCGCTGATATCAATGCCACCAACGCACCCAAGGTGCGGGACGCCGTCGAGAGCGTGATCGCTGACCTCAACGCTGGTCGCATCCGCGTGGCCGAACGCCAAGGCGTGGGCCAGTGGACGGTGAACCAATGGGTTAAAAAAGCCGTTCTGTTGAGCTTTCGGCTCAACGACAACAAGCTGATGCGCGCTGGCGATCTCGGGTTTTTTGACAAAGTCCAGACCAAGTTTTCGCACCTTGACGAAGCCGCCATGCGCGCCACCGGTGTGCGTGTTGTGCCACCGGCTGTGGCGCGACGTGGCAGTTACGTAGCTAAAAATGTGGTGCTGATGCCCAGTTACGTGAACATCGGTGCCTACGTCGGCGAGAACACCATGGTTGATACGTGGGCAACGGTGGGTTCATGTGCGCAGATTGGCAAGAACGTGCATTTGTCCGGCGGCGTGGGCATCGGTGGCGTGCTCGAGCCCTTGCAAGCCAACCCCACCATCATTGAAGACAACTGTTTCATTGGGGCACGCTCAGAAGTCGTGGAAGGTGTCATCGTCGAAGAAAATTCAGTCATCAGCATGGGCGTCTACATCAGCCAGAGCACCAAGATTTACGACCGCGCCACGGGCACGGTCAGTTACGGGCGCATACCTTCGGGATCCGTGGTGGTCAGTGGCAATCTGCCTTCGGCCGACGGCACACACAGCCTGTATTGCGCGGTGATCGTCAAGCGTGTTGATGCACAAACGCGCGCCAAGACCAGCATCAACGATTTGCTGCGTACCTGAAGGCTCAACGCATGGGTGAGCGGCAGGCCAACCACAAGGGGTCCAGCACATGAGCGGCAACATGGAACGTGTGTTGAGACTGATGTCCGAGAAAAACGCCTCGGACGTCTATCTGTCGGCCAACACGGCCATCCTGATCAAGATTCATGGGCAGATCTTGCAACTCTCTGACCAGCTTGTGAGCCCGACGCAGATTCGGGGTTTGCTTGGCGAAGTGCTGTCGCCACAGCAAATGGAAGAATTAGATGATTCAGGTGAGCTCAACGTTGGCGTGGCGCTTGCCGGTGTTGGCAGCTACCGCTTGTCTGGGTTTCGTCAGCGTGGCTCGATCGCGGCGGTTATTCGCTGCGTGCCCAAAGAAGTGCCTGCGCTGGACAGCCTCGGTTTGCCCGACATGTTGTCCGGTTTGGTTGTTGAGCCGCGTGGGCTGATATTGATCGTGGGTGCCACGGGGACGGGCAAGTCCACCACCATGGCTTCGATGCTGGAGTGGCGCAACCAGCAGATCACGGGCCACATCCTGACCATCGAGGACCCCATCGAGTTTTTATTCCAAAACAAGCGCTCCATCGTCAACCAGCGCGAAGTTGGGCGTGACACGCAGTCCTTGCAAGTGGCGCTGAAGAACGCCCTGCGCCAAGCCCCTGACTGCATCATGATCGGTGAGATCCGCGACCGCGAGACCATGACCTCTGCGATCTCCTACGCGCTCTCGGGCCACCTTGTGCTGGCCACCTTGCACGCCAACAACAGCTATCACGCGCTGGGCCGCATCTTGTCGTTTTACACGCCTGAGTCGCGCCCAACCTTGCTGGCTGACTTGTCTGCCGGTTTACGCGCCATCGTTTCGCAGCGTTTGTTGCGCGCCAACGCAGGTGGCCGTGTGCCGGGCGTGGAGATCTTGCTCAATACCAAGCTCGTGGCCGAGCTCATCGAGCAAGGCGATTTGTCGGGCATCAAAGCAGCGATGGAGAAGTCGGTGGCCGAAGGCTCCCAGACCTTTGAGGCCGACATCGCCAGGCTCATCAACGAAGGCGTGGTGTCACGCGATGAAGGCTTGGCTCAGTCAGACTCACCGACCAATCTGTTGTGGCGGTTGCAAAACGACATGGCGCCAATTTCGCGCGTGGCGGCCAAACACGACGAGTCCGATGCGGCTGTGTACACGGAGTTGAACATTGATGTGCGCCCCGACGAATTGCCTACCATCAAGCCAGCTCCAGCCTGGATGCGCGGTCAGTGAGCGCCACACTGCGTTTGGCCGAACAGCTCATTTCGTGCCGCTCAATCACGCCTTATGACGCGGGCTGCCAGGCGCTGATCGCGCAGCGATTGCAGCCTTTGGGGTTTGCTTGCGAGGCGCTGAACTTCGGTCCTGAAGGGGCTCAGGTCAACAACCTGTGGGCCGTGAAACAAGGCGGACGCGCCGGTCCCGTCGTGGTGCTCGCTGGCCATGTTGACGTTGTGCCTACGGGTCCCTTGTCGCAGTGGACGAGCGACCCCTTTGTGCCCGCGCACCGGGGCGGCTTCCTTTACGGCCGCGGTGCGGCTGACATGAAAACTTCGGTGGCTGCAATGGTTGTTGCGGCGGAAGAGTTTGTCAGCTCCCGTAGCCACTTTGCAGGCAGCGTGGCCCTGCTCATCACCAGTGACGAAGAAGGCCCATCGGTGGACGGCACAAAGCGTGTGGTGGAAGTCCTACAAGCGCGCGGCCAACGCCTGGACGCCTGCATCGTGGGCGAGCCCACCTCGGTGGACCGACTGGGCGACATGATCAAGAACGGCCGACGCGGCACGCTCAGCGGCAAGCTCACGGTGCAAGGTGTTCAAGGCCACATTGCGTATCCGCACCTGGCGCGCAATCCGATACACGGTTTTGCGCCTGCCTTGGCGCAACTGGTGGACATGGTTTGGGACCAGGGCAACGAGTTTTTTCCGCCCACCAGTTGGCAAGTCAGCAACATTCACGCGGGTACGGGTGTTGGCAACGTGATCCCGGGTGAGTTGGTGGTGGATTTCAACTTTCGCTTCAGCAACGAGTCCACACCCGAGACACTGAAGCAGCGATTGTTGGAGGTACTTCACGCGCATGGCGTTGAGCACCATCTCGTTTGGACTCTGGGTGGTGAACCCTTCCTGACACGCCCCGGCAGCCTGAGCCAGGCCCTGACCGTTGCGATCCAAGTGGAATGCGGGTGCGGTCCGGTCCTGTCCACCACGGGTGGCACGTCAGATGGGCGGTTCATCTCGCGCATCTGCCCGCAGGTCATCGAATTCGGCCCCATCAACGCCACCATTCACAAAGTGAACGAGTGCGTGGAGGTGGCATCTATTGAACCCCTGAAGAATGTTTACCGGCGCACACTGGAGGCGCTGCTGTCATGACGCCAGAGAACACATCCGATCAGACCGTGTTGGGCCTGATCGAGCGCATGAGTAAACGTCTGGAAGACGCCGGCGTTTCCTTTGGCCATGGCACCACCACAGCGTTTGACGAAGCCGCTTGGCTGGTGCTTTGGAAGCTGGGTTTTGCGCTCGATGCTCTTGAAGAAGTGGAAGACAAACCACTGGACGCAACGCAGATTGCCGCTGTTGAGCAGTTGCTCAACGAGCGCATCAGCACACGTCGACCCGCCGCCTATCTGACTGGCGAAGCCTGGCTGCAAGGACTGCCCTTCACCGTGGATGCGCGTGTCATCGTGCCGCGTTCGTTGATTGCCGAGCCCATGGTCGACGGCACGCTCGATACCTGGTTGTCAGAACGCACGCACCGTGTGCTGGACCTGTGCACGGGTAACGGCAGTTTGGCAGTGCTCGCAGCCATGACTTGGCCAGAAGTAACGATTGACGCGACTGACATCTCTGTCGACGCCTTGGCGGTGGCCGCTATCAATGTGCAGCGTCATGGCTTGGCGTCGCGCATCACCTTGCGTCAAGGTGATGCTTTTAACGCAGCCAAGGGGCCCTACGACCTGATCCTGTGCAATCCGCCCTACGTGAATGATGCTTCGATGGCAGCACTGCCCGCCGAGTACCGCGCCGAGCCCGCGTTGGCATTGGCCGGCGGCAAAGACGGCCTGGACTTCATTCGCCGCGTGCTGCGCCAGGCGCCGAAATACATGAGTGAGCGCGCCATGCTGGTGCTGGAAATCGGTAACGAACGCGCACACTTTGAAGCCAGTTTTCCACGCTTACCCGTGGTCTGGCTGCCCACCAGCGCTGGCGACGATCAAGTGCTGCTCATCGACAAACCCTCATTACAGTGATCACATTACGCGACATCACGCTGCGACGCGGCGTCAAAGTAGTTCTACAAGGCGCCAGCGTCACGCTGCAACCAGGCGAAAAGATCGGCCTCATCGGTCGCAACGGTGCGGGCAAATCAAGCCTCTTTGCGCTGCTCACCGGAAAGCTGCACAACGACCAAGGTGACGTGGAGATGCCGCCCCGCTGGCGCATCGGTGAAGTGGCGCAGGACATGCCTGAGACGACAGACGGCGCCACCGACTACGTGCTGCAAGGTGACCTGCCGTTGTGGCAGGCCACGCAGGCATTGACAGCGGCCGAGGCGGCGGGCGACGGCCATGCCATGGCCGACGCACACATGGCGTTGGACGAAGCCGGTGCCTTTGACAGTCGTGCCAGAGCGCAGGCGATGCTCATGGGTTTGGGGTTCCGGGGCGATCAACTCGACGCGCCGGTGAGCAGTTTTTCAGGCGGCTGGCGCATGCGTTTGCAGCTGGCCCGGGCGCTGATGTGCCCTGCCGAGTTGCTCTTGCTTGACGAGCCCACCAACCACCTCGACTTGGACGCATTGGTCTGGCTCGAAGCCTGGCTCAAACGCTTTGACGGCACCTTGGTCATCATCAGTCACGACCGCGAGTTTCTCGATGCCATCACGCGGGTCATCGTGCACCTGGACGAAGCCACTCTCACGCGCTACACCGGCAATTACAGCGCCTTTGAAGAGATGCGGTCAGAGCGCTTGATGCAGGCCGCAGCCGCATTTGGCAAGCAGCAAGAACGCATGGCGCACTTGCAGAAGTTCATTGATCGGTTCAAGGCCAAAGCTTCAAAAGCCAAACAAGCGCAAAGCCGTGTCAAAGCACTGGCTCGCATGGAGAAGCTCGCGCCTGTGCTCACGGCCAGTGATTTCAGCTTCGAGTTCCGCGAGCCGTTGAGCTTGCCCAACCCGATGCTGAGTTTTGATGAACTGGTGTGCGGCTACGGCAGCACCGCCATCGTGGGCAACATCAGCCGTTCGGTGCTGGCCGGCCAGCGCATCGGCATCTTGGGCGCCAATGGGCAAGGCAAATCGACTTTGGTAAAAACCATCGCGAAGGCACTTGCGCCCCTCAGCGGTGTGATGACTGAAGGCAAGGGTTTGTCGATCGGCTACTTTGCGCAGCAAGAGCTTGATGTGCTGCAACTCGACGATGGAGCGCTGATGCACATGGTGCGCTTGGCGCGCGACGTTGGGCCGACTGCGCGCGAGCAGGAACTGCGCGACTTTCTCGGCAAGTTCCGTTTCACCGGTGCCATGGTCACGCAAGCCGTGGGTTCTTTGTCCGGTGGCGAAAAGGCCCGTTTGGTGCTGGCCATGCTGGTGTGGCAGCGGCCCAATCTGTTGCTTCTGGACGAGCCCACCAACCACCTCGATTTGACGACGCGCGAAGCCTTGTCAATTGCACTGAATGAGTTTGAAGGCACAGTGATGTTGGTCAGCCACGACCGTGCTTTGTTGCGCGAAGTGTGCGACGAGTTCTGGCTCGTCACCCGCGGCGGTGTGGCGCCTTTTGATGGCGACCTGGACGACTATCAGAAGTGGCTACTGGAGGTGTCACGCGCCATGGCGCGCGGCATGCCAGCGCCACCGGTGCCGGGCGCGCCGTTTGTGGCCGCTTCAGCGCTCGTAGCGCAGACAGCGCCGCCAACGCCCACTGCACCGGCAAAACACAACCAGTCGGTCAAGACAACACAGCCCACTGCCGCCCCTCGCGAAGATCGCAAGGCCGGCAAGATGGCACGCGCCAAGTTGGCCGACAGCACACGTCCATTGCGCAATGAGGTGCTGCGCATTGACGACAGACTGGCCAAGCTTAATAAAGAGCGCGCCGACGTTGAAGCTGCCATGGCGAGTGGCCGCGCCGAAGACTTTGCCGAGCTGGGCCGACGGCTGAGCCACGCACAAGCCGAAACCGCCATGCTCGAAGAACGTTGGCTTGAATTGCAAACGGAGCTGGAATCAGCACAGGCTGCGGTTCGGGGCGACGCCGTCTCATTCAATTGACCGGCTAACTATCCACTTGACCAGGAGCACCGCATGCACCGTAGACAAGCCCACCACCACTTGATGTTCGGCGCGTTTTCCAGCGTGTCGCTCACGATGCCCAGCATCGCCTGGGCATTGAGCGAAGCTGATGCGGGCAGCGGCATTCGTGCGGCGCTGCGCCGCGGCGCCGAAGCCGCCGTTGAGAACCTTGGCAAGACCGATGGTTTCATGGGCAACCCCAAAGTGCACATCCCTTTGCCAGGCTTTTTGGCAGACGCTGCCAAGCTGCTCAAAGCGACAGGCCAGGGGCGAAAGATTGACGAACTCGTCACCGCCATGAACCGCGCGGCTGAAGCCGCAATGCCCGAGGCCAAAGCGCTGCTGATCAATGCTGCGGGGGCCGTCACGCTGAGTGACGCACTCAAGATCGTGCGCGGCGGTGAGACCTCGGTCACCACCTACTTTGCCGAAAAGACCCGCGCGCCGCTGCGGGTGAAGTTCTTGCCCATTGTCACCAAAGCCACCGAGAAGGTTTCATTGGCCGAGCGCTACAACGCCGTGGCGGGCAAGGGCACGGGGCTGGGTTTGGTCAAGAAGGAAGACGCCAACATCCAGCAGTACGTTACAGGCAAAGCGCTGGACGGCCTGTACTTGATGATTGGTGAAGAAGAAAAAAAGATCCGCGCCGACCCTATCGGCACGGGCAGCAAGATTCTCAGTGCGGTGTTTGGTCGCACTTAACGGGACATGTCGGTTTCGGGGGCGGTCGGCTTCGCTGATGGCGGTTGCCCCACCTGCGACGCAGCGATCAGCTCCAGCGTCAATTCGATGCGCGATTTGACGGCATTGAGCTCTCCGTAGGTTGGCCAAAGGGCGCATTCGCCCTGTTCGAGCGCGCGTTGCACCCCACCTGCCGAGCAACGCGACGCCATACGCACCTGCACGCCTTGCGCAGCGGCTTCCAACAAGGCGGCGTGCAAGGCATCGTGCAACGAACCGTTGCCCGTGCCAGCGATGACCAAGCCCCGTACACCTGCACGCACCAACGCTTGCACCGCTGCACCTCGAGCGCCAGCGTGGCTGGTGATGATTTCGACCCAAGGCCAATCATCAGCAACACTTTGAATGGCCGACATGCCCAGTGGCTGCGCCTGCGGCCAGGCACGCAGCACACGAAGCACGCCGCCTTCGATGAGCGCCAACGGCCCCGCGTCGGGCGAGGCAAACGCATCCAAGCGCCGACTGTGCATCTTTTGCACCTGCGCTGCGCCATGCACCGTGCCGGCCATGGCCACGAGCACCCCTTGCGCGCGAATCTCGCTCGCCACATGCACGGCATCGAGCAAGTTTTGTGGGCCATCGGGCAGCAGCGAGGTTGCCGGGTGCATCGCACCTGTCAGCACCACAGGTTTTGTAGCGGACAAGGTCCGGTGTAAAAGCCACGCCGTTTCTTCCATGGTGTCAGTGCCATGTGTGATCACCAGACCGGCCACTTCCGGTCGCGCCAAGTGAACCGTTGCCCGTTTGACCAGCTGTCGCCACACCGCTACACCCATGTCTTTGCTGTCAATCTGGGCTACCTGTTCGGCCTCTATGTGGTGCGCGGCCAGGGCGGGCACAGCCGCCACCAACTGTGCAATGCCCAGTTGTGCCGAGCGATAGCCAAGGTTGTCTTCGCTGCGGCTGGCTGTGCCGGCAATCGTGCCGCCACTGCCCAAAATCACGATGAGATCTTTATTACTTTGCATGAATAAGAAATCTGGATGAAAATACAGTGGCTGTACGGATTGCCAGTGCAGCGCCAAACACCGATCGGTTTTAGGCACCCCACCCAGCGGAGCAAGCACATGGAAGAAAGCCCCAAACTCACAGCCCGCCAGCAGCAGATTCTCGACCTGGTACAAAGCGCGATCGAGCGCACCGGCGCGCCGCCCACGCGCGCCGAAATTGCCAGCGAGTTGGGCTTCAAATCCGCCAACGCCGCCGAAGACCATTTGCAGGCCTTGGCGCGCAAAGGTGTGATCGAGTTGGTGGGGGGCACATCGCGCGGCATCCGCTTGAAGTCTGACGCCTTGCGTGCACTGAACGAGTCGCGCGGCAGGCAATACAGCCTGCCCCTGCCAAGTCTGGCACAGCTCACATTGCCACTGGTGGGCCGGGTAGCGGCAGGCAGCCCGATGCTGGCCATTGAGCACATCGAACAAACCTACCTGATGGAAGCCAGCATGTTTCAGCGCAGGCCCGACTATTTGCTCAAGGTTCGTGGCATGAGCATGCGCGACGCGGGCATCCTTGACGGTGATTTGTTGGCCGTGCAAAAGACCAAAGACGCGCGGAACGGGCAAATTGTCGTGGCCCGCCTGGGTGACGAAGTCACCGTCAAGCGCCTGCGTCGCACCAAGACCAGCATCGAATTGATTCCAGAGAACCCTGACTTCAAAACCATCGTCGTCCCCTTTGGTGATGTCGACTTCGAGCTCGAAGGCATTGCCGTGGGTTTGGTGCGCAACACCATGCTGAGCTGAACCGGCGAATTGACGCAATGCGTTGACGTAAAACGTCAGGTTAACGGTTTGAGGTGACGCACTGAGGTGACGGTTTGAGCTGACGTACTGAGGTGACGGTTTGAGGTCGTCCCTTGCGATTTTGAGTTGAAGATGCTCGCCAACTGCGGGCGATAGACCATGCTGTTCCGCGCATCGCCCTGGTTCGGAACAGGTCACCATGTCTCAGGTTCAGGCCACGCCTGTCCGATAAAACAGACATGAAAGCCTTTCGACTGCCCTGGCACAGACGCGACCACGACGTCTCCCTCTCGACGATGTCGTCGCGTTTGGAAGTGCGTCCACCGTCGCTTCGCCACGCACCTTCATCGGCATGGCAGCGGCTGATGTTTTGGCTTGTTGCACCGGCGCCGCACGAGGCCTCGCCGCCACTGAACCGCCTGCCCGGTGTGCAGCGTGAATTCAAGGCTGCTTTGGCTGACATCAGCCAAGCCAAGCACAGCGAGCTGACACGGCGGATCGGGCAAGCGCACTCGCTGCGCGAGCTTTGGCACATGCGCATGGAGACCTACAACCTCATTGCCTTGCATCACAGCGAATGCGAAGCCGCCCTGCGTTTGGCCAAACTCAACCGACATTTCCCCACCCGCACGCCGCGCCCGGGCCTGGTGCCCTTGGCCACGTGAACAAGGCGCAGACATGGCGACCTCAGCCCAAGATGACTTCACAAAAAGTTCTGCGACTTGCGATGTTGGCTTGCCCCAAGACCGGCTCGCCCGCCTAGCCGCACGGCGTGGGTTCGTTGATATGAAGGATCTCTTTATGGCGGCGACCGACGAACTCCGTGACCCCCACGGACTGTGGTTGCGTGAGCAGATCCGTGCAGCGGAAGAACTCGGCGACCTGTGGATGCTTCGCGCACCTGTGATGAGAGCCTTGTCGCTCAGAACCGAGAGCTCGCGACGTTGGCGGGCCGATCTGCGCAGCGGATTGGAAACCCTGTTCTCTGGCAAAACCGCGACCAGCACCTTTGCTCGCCTGAATGCCGTCGCACCGGTCAGCCGCGCAACCGCGCTTTGAAGGTCTTCCTGAATTTTTCGACCTTGGGTGCCACCACAAAAGCGCAGTAGCCCTGACTGGGGTTGCGCACAAAGTAGTGCTGGTGATAGTCCTCGGCGGGCCAGTAGTTCGCCTCCTGCTCAAGCTCAGTCACGACACGCCCGCCCAACGCTTGCCGTGCCTCGTCCAACACAGCTTTGGCGATATCGCGTTGTTCTGTGGTGTGCCAATAGATGCCCGACCGGTACTGCGTGCCAACATCGTTGCCTTGCCGGTTGAGCGTGGTGGCGTCGTGCACGTTGAAGAAGATCTCCAGTACTTCGCGCAGGCTGATGCGATCCGTCTCGAACTCAACGCGCACAACCTCGGCGTGCCCGGTGTTGCCTTCGCACACCCGCGCGTAGCTCGGGTTTGTGAGCTGACCGTTGCAATATCCCGACTGAACACTGGTAACGCCGTCCACCATTTCAAAAACGGCTTCGACGCACCAAAAGCAGCCGCCGCCCAGGGTGATGATTTCTTTTGTCATGGCTGTGTCCTATTCGAGCATTGATGAAGAGTTTCGCCGCGCACCGGCAACGCGGCGCTCACACAATGCTAAGTCGCAAAAAAAGGGTTTCGCTGACAGCGGCGGTCATGGATTCAATCAACGAAGTACTGCGCATGCTGGAACTCGGCGCCTTCAAGGGCTTGCTGACCGCGCTCGTCTTGCCGCCCGTGCCTTTCATCTTGCTGGCTGCCCTGGGCGCTTGGCTGGTGCTGAAACAACGCAGACGTGCTGGTGTGGTTTTGGTCTTCGCCAGTTGTTTGGCCCTGTGGTTCAGCAGCACGACGCTGGTGGGATGGAGCTTGTTGCAAGGTCTGTCCCATCCGCCCGCCCCGCTGGCTGGCAAAGCCTTTGCGGATTTGCGGCTGGTGGCGGCAGAGAGCAAGACGGCCATCGTCGTGCTCGGTGGTGGGCGCGAGCGGTTTGCACCTGAGTTTGGTACGTCTAACCTCAATCAATGGTCTATGGAAAGGCTGCGCTACGGCGTGTGGCTGGCGCGCGCCACGGGCCTGCCACTGGCCTTCAGCGGTGGTATCGGTCACAACGCGCCAGACGGTGCGACCGAGGCCGAAACAGCCCAACGTGTGGCCACGGAGGAATACAAACTGCCTCTGCGGTGGATTGAGAGCCGTTCACGCGACACCAACGAAAACGGTCAGTACACGGTGGCCATGCTGC
>JAYVRO010000149.1:0-6909 GCA_043776165.1 Rubrivivax sp.
CCATGACCACGCGCCAGATGGCGTTGTGCCTGGCCTTGACCTGTGCTGCGGTGGCGCCACAGGCCCACGCTGGGCGCGCGTGCCAAGAGGGTGCGCCCGACGCACAAAGTGTGGTCAGCGGCATGGCGTTGGCAGCGGCCACGGCCAAGGCCCTTGAGACCAGCGGTGCACAGGTGTTGCTGCTGGCACGCGCAGGGCAAGACCTGGGCAAATACGGCTTGCGTTACTCGCACCTGGGCTTTGTCTACCGCGACACGGCGGAGGGCTCTGGCACTTGGCGTGTGGTGCACAAACTCAACCATTGCGGCACGGCCCTGTCTGCCTTGTACCGCCAAGGCTTGGGCGAGTTTTTTCTTGACAAACCGTTTCGCTACGAAGCCGCGTTTGTTGCGCTTTCACCTGAGCTGCAGGCGCGCTTGGTGCCCCTCTTGCGCGACAACACCAGGCTGGCAAAGTTGAACGAACCCAACTACAGCATGGTGGCGTATGCCTGGGCGCAGAGGTACCAGCAAAGCAACCAGTGGGCGGTGGAAACGCTGGCCATGGCGGCCGACCCCATGGTGACCGACAGGCGCCAAGCCCAAGCTTGGATGGCCCTCAAAGCCTACGAGCCCACCACCTTGAAGCTGGGCGCGATGACGCGCTTGGGCGCACGCGCCACGGCAGCCAACGTGGCTTTTGACGACCATCCGAATGAGAAGCGCTTTTCTGACCGCATCGACACAGTGACGGTTGATTCGGTGTTCAGTTGGTTGCAGCGTGCTGGGCTTGCGACGGCCACGGTGACTGTTCAGCCTTGACGTCAATCCGAGACGCCAACACGGTCGAGTCATTCAGAACGTTAACAACGACATTCACTCTGACATGTCAGCAAATTCCGAACCCGCCGATGTGGTCGCCATTCAAGCCAAGGTGATCAAGGCCCTGCGTGCGGGCAAGGGTTTCATGACGGCGCACAAAGAGGGTGGCACGCAGGTGTACTTTGACGGCCTGACCTATGTGCGAAGCGACTACGGTGACGGACCCAATACGCACCAAACTTTTGCCAGCGAGGCCGGCGTGTTGGCCTACCTGCATCAGATCTACCATTGGGACGCACGCTATGACGCAAGGCCAGACGACATCACCGAGCTGGCGCATTGGCAATTCATCGAGCGCAAGCTGATTCGACACAACTTTCGCCCAGACCGCAGTCCTCTCGATTCGTGGTTGGGCCCCGCGCAAGCCACCGCTGCGCCTGGGTCAAGTACCGGCACTACCCGCACAACCGGCACAACCGGCACAACCAACAATACAAGCACGACCCGTCGGGGTGCGTGGACTCACGCACGAGCGCATCCGCTGCGCTGGCTCCTGGGCTTGTATGTCACGGGACTGGTCGTGTTGCTGGCCTTGGCCAGGCTCTTCAACAGCGACGCCCTGGGCTGGATGTTCGGCCTGGGCCTGATCTTCGGCGTGGCTGCGTTGTTGGTCGTCTTGCCTGTGGTGCTGCTGGTCTGGGCGGTACGCGCTTGGCTGCGGCGGCGCACAAAGCCGGGATGCGCGAACCGCGAGAGACCTGTATAGCGTTGCCCTAAGCGACGACCACTTCGCTGATCTGCATCACCGGTGCCAGGTCGGTGTAGTTGGCAATGTCGGCCATGATCTCTTTGGCGTGCGGGCCAAAAGCGGCCTGAAAGTCTTCAACCGAGTTGCAGTAGATGTGGCACATACCCACATAGGTGGCGGGGGCACCGGGGGCACCACCGGCCAAGCCTTTGTCGATGGCGTAGCGCAGGCATTTGTCGCCCATGCGCGCTTGAAGCAAGGGCATGTGCTTGTCTCGGTAGTAGGTGTGGTCGAAACGCGCGCCGGGGGTGTTGGGATACATCACGCTGACTTTGATCATGGGGACCTCGATGGGTTGAGTGGATGCTGAGTTGGGCACACGGGCTTGCGACAGAGCTTGCGACAGAGCTTGCAACCGAGCTTGCAACCTGACTTGCGGAAACGCCTGATGGTGCGCCCGCCCAGCAGCATGCATGATGCACCGAACATCACTGCGAAAAGCGCCATGCGACTCTTCACCGCCGCCCTGGCCACCGAGACCAACACTTTCGCGCCGCTGCCCACGGGCTTGGCGTCTTACCGCGACCGTGGCTATTACCCCGCAGGCCAACATCCGCAAAAGCTGAGCTTTTTTGCCGCGCCCTTGTTCGCCGCCCGCGAGCGCGCCAAAGTTAACAAGTGGACATTGGTTGAAGGCATGGTGGCGGCTGCGCAGCCCAGTGGCATCACCACGCGGGTGGCCTACGAGACGCTGCGCGACGAGTTGCTGAACGACTTGCGCCAAGCCTTGCCGGTAGACGCCGTTCTGCTGGGCTTGCACGGCGCCATGGTGGCCGATGGTTATGACGATTGCGAAGGCGACTTGCTGGCCCGTGTGCGTGCCATCGTGGGCCCCGGCGTGGTGGTGGGCGCCGAGCTCGATCCGCACAACCACCTCAGCGCAGCCATGCTGGCCAACGCCGATGTGCTCATCAGCTTCAAGGAATACCCCCACACCGACATCCTTGAGCGCGCCTATGAATTGGTCGACTTTTGCGCCGCGCAAGTGCAGGGCCGCATCCAACCCGTGCACGCGGTTGTGGACTGCCACATGGTGGCCATGATCCACACCACACGTGAACCAGCGCGCGGCTTTGTTGATCGCATTCAAGCGCGTGAAAAACGCGGTGATGGGGTGCTGTCCATCAGCATCACGCACGGTTTCCCCTGGGGTGACGTGGCCGACATGGGCACCAAGGTGCTGGTCTATACCGACAACAACTCAGCGCTGGCGCAGCAGGTGGCTCGCGAGTTGGCTGCCGAGCTTTGGAACCTGCGTGAGGCCTTGGTCAACGAGCAAGTGGGCATTGACGCGGCCATCGACATGGCCCTGGCCAATGCAGACGCTGCACGCAGTGGCCCGGTTGTGATGGCCGATGGCGCTGATAACCCCGGGGGTGGCGCGGCAGGCGATTCCACGTTTATCTTGAGTCAATTGTTAACCCGTGGTGTGACCCACGCCGCCTTGGGCCCATTGTGGGACCCTGGCGCCGTGCGCGCCGCTTTTGAAGCCGGTGTGGGTGCGCGTTTGATGCTGCGCTTGGGTGGCAAAACCAGTGTGATGTCAGGCCCACCGGTGGATGCCATGTGCACAGTGCTGGCCATCAAGCCCGACATGCACATGACGGGCTTGGCCGACACGGCCATGGCCATGGGCGACAGCGCTTTGGTGGACGCGCAAGGCGTGCAGGTCGTGCTCATCAGCCTGCGCAACCAGGCCATGGATGTGGACGTCTTCACGCAACTCGGCTGCGCGCTGGCGCCGCTGAACATCGTCGTCGTCAAGTCGTCGCAGCACTTTTACGCTTCGTTCGCACCCATCGCAAGGCGGGTGTTGTACGTGGACGCACCGGGCTCGGTGACCAAAGATCTGAACCAGCTGCGCTACCAAAAAGTGGTGTTTCCAAAATGGCCGCTGAGCGAGCAGCTGCCGGGGGGGTCAACATGACAAAACTGGGCATCACGGCTTTCGTCATCTCGTTTGTTAGCGTTGCTTCGTTGGTCCATGCGCAGGCGCAAAACGCTCCGCTGAATCAAGCACCAAACCAGGCGCCAAGCCCAACGCAAAACCAAGTCCTGCGCATCGTGCCGCACAGCAACCTGGCCATCCTGGACCCCATCTGGACCACCGCCTACATGAGCCGCAACCACGGCTACATGATTTACGACACGCTCTTTGGTACGGACGAAAACGCCAAAGTGCGCCCGCAGATGGTGGACAGCTGGACCGAAAGTGCCGACCACCGTTTGTGGACTTTCAAGCTGCGCAAGGGGCTGGAGTTCCACGACGGAAAACCCGTTACGGGTGACGACGTGGTGGCCAGTTTGCGGCGCTGGGGCCAGCGCGACACGCTGGGCACGGCGCTGATGCAATTTGTGCAGCGCATGGATTCGCCCACGCCTGACAGCTTTCGCATCTTCTTGGGCGAAGCCTGCGGTTTTGTGCTTGAGGCGCTGGGCAAACCATCGAGCAACGTGCCCTTCATCATGCCCAAGCGCGTGGCCGAAACCGACGCTTTCAAGCAGATCGATGAGCACATCGGCTCAGGTCCCTTCATCTTCAAAAAGGACGAGTTCAAGCCCGGGGACAAGGCCGTCTACCTGCGCAACCCCAAGTACCAACCGCGCAGTGAGCCGCCCAGCGGCAGCGCGGGTGGCAAACATGTCTACATCGACCGCGTTGAATGGAACCTGGCGCTGCGCGACACCCAAGCGCAGATGAACGCGCTGCAAAAAGGGGAAGTCGACATTCTTGAAGCGCTGGGCTTTGATCACTACGAGACAGCCAAGCGCGACACCCATTTGCAGATGCCGCGCTTTGACGTTGTGGGCCGCCACTACGGTGCGCGGCTGAACCATTTGCACAAGCCTTTTGACGACGTGAAGGTGCGCCAAGCCGTGCTCACGGCCTTTGCGCAAGAACCGTTTTTGCGCGCGCAAATTGGCGTGAAAGAGCTCTATCGCACATGCCCTAGCATGTTCATTTGCAACACCCCCTATGCCAGCACGGCGGGCAGTGACATGTTCACCAAGGGCAGCATGAAAAAGGCGCAAGAGTTGCTCAAAGCGTCAAGCTACGACGGCACCCCCATCGTGATCATGAAGCCCACTGATTTGGCCTCAGTGCACAAGCTGCCCGACGTTGCCGCGCAGCTCTTGCGCCAGGTCGGGTTCAAGGTGGACTTGCAGGCCATGGACTGGCAAACCTTGGTCGGACGACGGGCCAAGAAGGACGCCCCCGACAAAGGCGGTTGGCATCTTTTCATTACCGCGTTTTATGCCTTTGACGCCTGGAACCCGATCGCCAACCCGATGGTGGACGCGCGTGGCGACAAGTCCTGGTTTGGCTGGGTGAGTGATGACAAGCTCAACGCGTTGCGCAATGAATTCATGCGCGCCACCGACGACGCAGCGAAGAAGAAGCTGGCTGAGCAGATGCAAACACGCGCCTTTGAGATCGTCACCCACGTGCCCCTGGGCGAGTACAGCCAGCCCATGGCGGCGCGCAAAAACATCAGCGGGTTCTTCGTCAGCAATGGCAACCTGTACTGGAACTTGAAGAAGCAATAGGGGCTTGTGGGGGTCCTTTCACGTTGCAGCCCGGTGTTTGCCCCAGGGTGCCGGGCGCATGTCGCACCACACAATGTTTTGCGGCCCAAAGACTGTGGGCCTTGTGATGCTCACACCTGAAAGGCCCCCATGTTGACCCGCAAAAACTTATCCGCCCTGGCTGCTGTGGCCGCCGTGACCACCGGCTTGCTGTTTGCCAGCGCAGCGCAAGCGCAGAACAATGTGCTGCGCATCGTGCCGCACAGCAATCTCGCCGTGCTCGACCCGATTTGGACCACCGCCTACATGAGCCGCAACCATGGCTACATGATTTACGACACACTTTTTGGCACGGACGAAAATGCCAAGATCAAGCCGCAAATGGTCGAGAGCTGGACCGAAAGCAGTGACCACCGGCTGTGGACCTTCAAGCTGCGCAAGGGCCTGGAGTTTCATGACGGCAAGCCGGTGACCAGTGAAGACGTGGTGGCGTCAATTCAGCGCTGGGGCAAGCGCGACGCCATGGGTTCGGCCTTGTTCCAGTTTGTGCAGCGCATGGACTCGCCCACACCCGACACTTTCCGCATTTTCCTGGGTGAAGCTTGTGGATTTGTGCTTGAAGCGCTGGGCAAACCATCCAGCAACGTGCCCTTCATCATGCCCAAACGCGTGGCGGAGACCGACCCCTTCAAACAGATTGAAGAGCACATTGGCTCAGGCCCTTATGTCTTCAAAAAGGACGAGTTCAAGCCCGGCGACAAGGCCGTTTACACCAAATTTGCCAAGTACGTGCCGCGCAGCGAGCCGCCCAGTGGCACCACGGGCGGCAAGCATGTTTATGTTGACCGCGTGGAATGGAACCTGGCGCTGCGCGACGCGCAAAGCCAGGTCAACGCGCTGCAAAAAGGCGAGGTCGACATCATCGAAGCCCCCAGCTTCGACCAATATGAAACATTAAAAGCCGACACCACTTTGCAACTGCCCAAGTACGCCAACTACGGTTTGCAGTACATGGCGCGTTTTAACCACTTGCACAAACCTTTCGACAACGCCAAGGTGCGCCAAGCGGCCATTGCTGCCTTCTCGCAAGATGCGTTTTTGCGCGCCCAAGTGGGCGTGAAGGGCTTGTACAGAACCTGCCCCTCGATGTTCATTTGCGGCACACCTTATGGCAGCTTGGCGGGCAGTGACTTGCAATCCAAGAGCAACATGAAAAAGGCCCAAGACCTGCTCAAGGCCAGTGGTTATGACGGCACGCCCATCGTGATCTTGAAACCCACCGACCTCGCGTCAATTCAAAAGTTGCCCGACGTGGCCGCGCAGCTCTTGCGCCAAGCTGGTTTCAAGGTCGACTTGCAAGCCATGGACTGGAACAGCGTGATCGGTAGGCGTGCCAAGAAGGACGCGCCCGACAAAGGCGGCTGGCACATGTTCCTGACGGCTTGGCAAGCCTTTGACGTGTGGAGTCCGATTGCCAATCCCACCATGGACACGCGCGGCGAAAAGAGCACCTGGTTTGGCTGGGCCACCGACGACAAGATGGTGACCCTGCGCAATGAATTCATGCGCTCTACCGACGACGCCGCCAAAAAGAAGTTGGCCGACGCCATTCATGCCCGCGCCTTTGAGATTGGCACGCACGCGCCGCTGGGTGAGTTCGACCAGCCTATGGCCGCGCGCAAAAACATCAGTGGCTTCTTCGTCACCAACGGCAATATCTACTGGAACCTCAAGAAAAATTAGCGTGATGACTGCGGCGCAGTAGCAGCCCAT
>JAYVRO010000150.1:0-6895 GCA_043776165.1 Rubrivivax sp.
GTCGTGTGTGACGAGGATGACGTTGAATTTTTGCGCCGCGTGCAGGTCGCGCAAAGCGCACCAGAGTTCTTCACGGGTGAAGGCGTCGAGCGCACCAAAGGGCTCGTCCAGCAGCAGCATCTTGGGCTCATGAATCAGCGCTCGGCAAATGCTGGTGCGCTGTTGCATGCCGCCCGACAACTGCCACGGGAACTTGTCCTCATAGCCCGCCAAACCCACGCTTTGCAAGAGCTTGCGCGCACGCTCTTCGAACTCGCGCTTTTTGCTCTTGAACTGGCTGCGGTAGGGCTCGACGATCTCGAGTGGCAAAAGCACGTTGCCCACTGTCGTGCGCCAGGGCAAGAGACTGGGGGCCTGGAAGGACATCCCACTGATCTTGAGCGGGCCTGTCACGGGCTGGCCATCGATGTGGATCGTGCCCTTGCTGGGCATCTTCAACCCTGTCGTCAACTTCATGAAGGTCGACTTGCCACAACCCGAAGGCCCCACGATGGCGATGAATTCACCCGTGCCCACTTGCAGGCTGATGTCTTCCACGGCGTACTGGCCTTGCGCCAGCAACTCATCGTTGTAGGCGAGCCAGACGTTCTTGAAGTCGACGAAGTGCATCGTTAACGTTTCAGTGGATGGGTGGTCATTTCTTCAGCGGGGGCAGTACGTTCAGCTCCGCTTTGCTGGGCAGATAAGCGTCGGTCCACACGGCGTTGGGGTCGACGCGGGTCTTGGTGCCAAAGGCGTCAGAGACTTGCGAGGCCATCAGCGCCATGCGACCAGGTACCACCACGCCAAAGCCTTCGGCGCGGGCGTCTGGGCTGGCGACCACGGCGTCAATGGCCATGCGCAGGCGGCGCTTTTCAAGCTCGACGTTGATGATGCCATCACGGGCCTTGACGTATTCGATCGCTGGGTCCGGGTTGGCCATGACCTCTTTGATGCCCTTGCTGAAGGCGACCAAAAACGCTTTCACGGCGGCGGGGTTTTCTTTCAGGATCTTGGGCGTGGCAATGACCACGTTGCCATACAGCTTCACGCCGTGCGAGGGGTAAGGCAGGATGACAACGTCTTCAGCCTTCACGTTGCGCGCTTCCAGGTTCAAAAGCGAGGTGAAGCTGAAGCCCGTGATGGCGTCGACGTCGCCCCGCGCGAGCATGGTTTCGCGCAGTGGCGGGTCCATGCTGGTCCAGGTGACGTTGCTGATGCCGTTGGCTTTGGCAAAGATCGGAAACGCCCGGCGGCCGGCGTCAAAACCTGGCGCACCAAGCTTTTTGCCGCTCAGGTCGGCGGGCTTGGTGATGCCGCTCTTCTTGAGCGCCAACACCGCCGCTGGCGTGTTGTTGTAGACCATCATGATGGCCACCGGCTTGTTGGGCGCGTCGGGGTTGTTGGCGTGGAACTCCATCAGCGCAGCCATGTCGGCAAAACCCAGGTCGTACGCGCCTGATGCCACACGGGTAACGGTGCCACCTGAGCCGTTGCCAGCGTCGATCGTCACGTCCAGGCCAGCGGCCTTGTAGTAGCCCTTGGCACTGCTGGCCAAAAAGAGCGCGGCGGGGCCCTCAAAGCGCCAGTCGAGCTGGAACTTGATGGCGGTTTGCGCCACGGCCGGCATGGTTGCAAGGGTGCTCAACGTGGTGAGGCCAAACACCAACAAGGTGCGTCGTGCGCGAAGGGCAAAGGTCATGGTGATCTCCAAAGAAAAAAAAGTCGTCAGGTGAAGAGTGGATGCAACAAACGCGCCAGCAACGGCAAGCTTTGGATGTGAGTCATCTCAAACATGGGCTGTGGCGGTGTTTTCTGCGGCTATCTGGGTGTCTGCTTGCTGCGCGCCAGTCAACAGGTCGTGGCCCTGAGCATCTGCTTGCGCCATGGCTGTGTGTTGCGTGTCGGCTGCGGCCAGCGTTTCGTTTGCGAGTTGCTCCAGCAAATTCTGGAAAGCCCGCACGCCAAGTTCAGCATCGTGCTGGGTGACGGATTCCAGCGGGTTGTGACTGATGCCCGCGTTTTGGCCGCGCACAAAGAGCATGGCTTGTGGCATCACTTCGTGCAGCTTCATGGCGTCGTGGCCAGCACCGCTGGGCATCACGTGCACGGGCAAGCCCAGGGCTTGCACGGCGCTTTCCCAACGCTGTTGCCAAGACGCGTTGCTGGGTGCGGCGCTAGCGATGAGGCTGCATTCGAGCGTGTGTGTCAGGCCCCGGCGCTCGCAGATGGTGGACAGCTCTGCCACCACGTCGGCGGTCAGGGTGTCACGCGCCTCATTGGTGGTGGCGCGCAGGTCGAGGCTGAAACGGCAGCGCCCCGGGACCACGTTGATAGAGCCTGCGGGCACATCCAGCATGCCCACCGTGCCGACTGCATGCGGGATGGCGGCAGCACGCTTTTCAACGTGCAGCACCAGCTCTGCCACGGCGGCGGCGGCGTCGCGGCGCTGGTGCATGGGCGTGGTGCCGGCATGGCTGGCCATGCCCACCACTTCGCCCAGGTAGCGACGGCTGCCGTTGATAGAACTCACCACGCCCAGCTGCAGGTCCATCTCGTTGAGCACCGGGCCTTGTTCGATGTGCACTTCGACAAAACCCAAGTAGCGCGACGCGTCTCGTTTGAGCGGCGTGATGGCACTCATGTCGGGCGTTAACCCGGCGTTGATCATGGCGTAGCGCAAGCTCACACCATCGGCGTCCAACTGCTCGAACCAACTCGGGTTGAAGTCGCCGGTGAGCGCGCCTGAGCCCAAAAATGTGGCCTTGAAGCGTTGACCCTCTTCTTCAGCAAACGCCACGAGCTCAATGCCAAACGGCAAGCGCCGCCCGGCCTTGGCAAGCTCACGCACACACACCATGGGCGTGAAGATGCCAAGGCGGCCGTCGTACTTGCCACCATTGCGCACTGTGTCGTAGTGGCTGCCGGTGAGTAAACGTTTCGCGCCGGCGTCGCTGCCGTTGTAGATGCCCACCACGTTGCCGACGGCGTCAATGTGCACGTCGTCAAAACCACTGTCTTGCATCCACGCGCGCAGCTGGCGCGCGCAAGAACGGTGCGCGTCGGTGAGGTAGGTCACGGTCAGGTGGCCGAGTTCTTTGTACCCCGCGTCACTGCGTGTGGCGAGCGCCTCGGCGCAGTCCCACACCAAATTGCCCAGCGCGGGCGTGTGATCAAACTTGTCGTCCAGACGCAGCTCGGCAATGCGGTGGATGTTGCGCAGGCACTCGGCAAATTCAAAGTCGGGGTGGTTGGACAAGCGCCGCGCGAAGGTGTCGATCACCTCTTGTCGACTGAGCCCGGTGCCACGCGGGCCTCGCACGGCCAAGATAAAGGGCCAACCGAAACGCGTGTTGTAGTCGGCGTTGAGTTGCTGAATTTGCGCCAACTCTTCCGGCGTGCAACGCGTCAGGCCGGAGCGGTTTTGTTCGTGGGTGGACGCTGGCGTCAAGGCGTTGGCGACCATGGCCTTCCCCGCCAGCTCCGGGTGTGCGCGGATCAGCGCCAGTTGCGCGTCACGCCCCGACATGCGCACGGCCTGCACCATGGCGTGTTTCAGAGCCGTCAGCGTGGCAAAAGGCTGTGCCGCCCAAGCCGCGTGGGCGACCCAGTCGGAGTGTTCGTACGTGCCGGCCAACAGGCTGTCGAACTCGCTTTGACTTGCAGCGTTGATGATGTCGAGTGTCAAGATGCTCATGGGTTCGCAGCAACGAGGTGGGCAGCGACATTGACGCACCGAGAGGCGTCCTTGTCACCCTGGTTGGGGCAGGGCGGCGCGGATTATGGGTGGGCCCCGTGGACCTGCCCATTGAGTCGAACCCGAAGGCGCGGCTGACTACACTTTGTTCAGCGGCGGCCGTGTCGGCCCCCAGGAGCTCAACCATGATTCGCCCATTTCTCTGCACTGTTGCCATCACTTTTGGCTTGGTCATTGCCCCCGACGTACAAGCCGCCTGGCCCGACAAACCAGTGCGCTTGGTCGTCACATTCGCTGCCGGGGGCGCCAGCGACATCGTGGCCCGCGTGATTGCCGAGCCACTGGCCAAAGCCCTGGGACAGCCCGTGGTGGTGGACAACAAACCCGGTGCTGGCGGCACCATCGGTGGTCTGGAAGTGGTGCGCGCTGCGCCCGACGGCTACACCTTGATGCTGTCGAATTCAACGCCCACCTCGATCGGCCCCTTCACGGTACCCAAGCAACCTTATGACCCCGTCAAACAGTTCACCCACGTGAGCATGCTTGGCGTGGCGCCGGTGCTCTTGATGGCCAACCCCAAGAGCGGACCGCTGGGTCTGAAGGATCTGCCTGCGGCCACTTTGGCGTCACCGGGTTATGCCTTTGGCAGCGGTGGCCCGGGCTCCATCGGCCACATCGTGGGCGAGATGACCAAGGCGGCCATGCGCATCCAGATGACGCACGTGCCTTACCGCGGTGGCGCGCCCATGACCACCGACCTCATCGCGGGCACCATCCCGCTGGGCATCGATGTCATCACGGCTTTTGTGCCGATGGTCAAGTCAGGGCAAATTCGCGCATTGGCCGTGACGACACGCGTGCGTTCCGCGCTCCTGCCCGACGTGCCCACCGTGGTGGAGCTGGGCTTGCCGCAACTGGTGGCGGAGAACTACTTCGGTGTCTCTGGACCTGCCGGGTTAACCCTTGAGGTGACAGAGAAGTTGACCAAAGCACTGGCCGACATCAGCGCCGACCCCACCATCGTGAAACGCTTTGAAGAGCTGGGCATCACCACCGTGCGCATGGGCAGCGCCGAGTTCACCGCCTTCGTGACCAAACAAGTGGCCGACTGGGCCCCGGCGATCAAGGCGGCAGACATCAAGCCTTAGAAACCACAGAGAGCTGCCGAGGGCGCCTCCTAGAATTCGCCCCCCCCCATTCAGGCCCGCCCCATGAGCAGCGACATCTACGCCGTCCGTTTTGTCCTTGACGGAGACATCCACCATGCACACGGCGAGCGCCGCACAACCACCGTGCTGGACTATGTGCGCGACAAGCTGCACCGCACCGGCACGAAAGAAGGCTGCGCTGAGGGTGACTGCGGCGCTTGCGTGGTGCTGGTGGGCGAATGCAGCGCGAGCGGCCAGCGCATCGACTGGAAGCCCGTCAACAGTTGCATGCAGATGTTGCCCACGCTCGACGGCAAGGCGGTAAAGACGGTCGAGAGCCTGGCCCGAATGGATGGCACACTGCACCCCGTGCAACAAGCCATGGTGGGCTGCCACGGCTCGCAGTGCGGGTTTTGCACGCCGGGGTTCGTGATGAGCCTGGCCGCGATGGCCGAGACCCACAGCGCACCCACTCGCAGCCAAGTGCATGACGCTTTGTCGGGCAACTTGTGCCGCTGCACGGGTTACCGCCCCATCGTGGACGCCGCCCTGCAAGCCTGTGCCGCACCAGCTGCCGCGCGTTCACTGCAAGACGAGCGTGAGCTGAAGTTGCTGAAAGAAATAGCCCGCCCAAGCGAGCCCAGCCACAACCTGGACGGTGAACTCATCGTGGTGCCCGTCGTGCGCACGCGCAAAGGCAGCGAGTTCGTTTCGCCTTGTTCGTCCACCGAGGTCGCTGCTTACTTGGCCGAACACCCTCAGGCCTACGTGCTGGCGGGCAGCACCGAGTTTGGCTTGGCGGTTAACAAACGATATGAGCGACCAGAACACATTGTTTACGTGGGCGGTGTGGCCGAGTTGCGCCGCGTGCAGACAAGCGCCACCACCTGGACCATCGGCGCGGCGGTTCCGCTCGACGAGATTGAAAAGCTCGTGGCCACCGAGCTGCCCGACTTTGCCGAAGTGTTGCGTCGTTTTGGCTCACCGCCCATTCGTGCCACGGCCACCCTGGGCGGCAACATCGCCAACGGCTCTCCCATCGGCGACACGATGCCTTGTTTGATGGCCCTGGGCGCCACGCTGTTGCTCAAGAAGAGAAATCTCAAGGGTCGAGATGAGCTGCGGCGTGTCACGCTTGACGCCTTCTACACAGGCATGAAAAAGAACGTCATGCAGCCGGGCGAATTCATCGAAGCCATCGAGCTGCCGCGCCCGGGCCAACGGCGGTTCAAGGCGCACAAGATCAGCAAGCGTTTTGACCAGGACATCTCGGCCACCTGTGCGGCCATGAGTTGGCGTGAAGAAGCCGGCCGTTTGAAGGACGTGCGCCTGGCCTACAACGGCCTCACGCCGTCACCAGCGCGAGCCCTGAAGCTGGAGGCCGTGCTCGAAGGCAAGACACCTGATGAAGTGACCGCCGCGCTGCTTGACGCCGCCATCAGCGCCAGCTTTACCGCCCGTGACGGTTTGCGCGCAACCTGGGTGTACCGCGCCTTGGTGGCACGCAACCTGGTGCTGCGCTTTGTACAACCTGCGCTGCAGAACAATCTGCAAACCGAAGAGGCCTGAACCATGAATGCACCTTCGACATGGGCTGAATTAGCCGCCGTCTCGGCCACCGGTTCACGGGGCACCGAGTTGCCGCACGAATCAGCGCGTTTGCACGTCAGCGGGCAGGCCATCTATACCGATGACATGCCCGAGCTGCGTGGCACGCTGTACGCGGCGCTCATCACCTCGCCCGTGGCGCACGGTGAGCTCATTGGCGAAGGCATTGACCGCGCCGCCTTGCTCGCCCAGCACGGGGTGGTGGCGGTCTTTACCGCGCGTGACATCCCGGGTGAAAACAACTGCGGCCCGATCATTCACGACGACCCGTTTTTGGCCGCAGGCCAGGTCGAGTTTCTGGGCCAACCCGTGGCTGTGGTGGTGGCGCGCGAAATGCTCTACGCCCGAGAAGTGGCCAAGAAGGCCAAGGTGCTGGTCAAGGAATTGCCGGCCATCGTGACCATCGAACAAGCCATGCAGGCGGGTACTTTTGTGCTGCCCATGAAGAGCTTGTCACGCGGTG
>JAYVRO010000151.1:0-26600 GCA_043776165.1 Rubrivivax sp.
GCAGGTCAAGAGCTGGATCGCCAATCCGGGCACCAACTTTGGTTTTGCGCTCGCGGCTGCTGTGGGGGCCCCGACGACGGTCGTGTTCTTCGACAGCAAAGAGAACACCGGCACGGGCCACGTGGCCCGCCTAGACCTGACGCTGGCCGACCAGGGCCCGGCGGGCCCGGCAGGGGCGACAGGTCCGGCAGGTCCGGCAGGAGCCACGGGAGCGACGGGAGCGGTAGGCCCGGTTGGTGCCACGGGTGCGGCTGGTCCGCAGGGCTTCCCCGGGGCAACAGGTGCAACGGGTGCAACCGGTGCACCAGGGGCGGCCGGGGCCACAGGCGCTCAAGGTTTCCCTGGCGCGACCGGTGCTACCGGCGCCACAGGACCGCAGGGCTTGCGTGGCGCGACCGGTGCGACTGGTGCGACCGGTCCGACCGGTCTCACGGGTGCTACCGGTGCCACCGGCGCGACGGGTGTGGTCAACAGTAAGGGCTGGGGCGGGCCCATCGCCAACTCCATTGCCATCTCCGCAGTCCAAAACAAGTTTGTTTTCGCCGGTCCCACGACCACCTTGGTCGCCACCGCGCAGCAGCGCCTGACGGCGATCGTCTCAGGCTCTATTGGGGTCACTGGCACGGCGGCCACCGTCGGCGTGGACGTGTGCACCCGCGTGGCGGGCACCACCGGCGACCCAGTGAGCAGGACCCAGAACTACCAGGTCATCACCCTGCCAACCAATGTGCGCAACGCGGTGTCGCCGGTGACCAGCCTTTTGCCCGGTGCTGGCACCTGGGAGATCGGCCTGTGCGTCACGACCGGCGTCGGCGGCGTGGCTGCCGCACTCAACCTGAACGACTATGTCAGCGGCTGGGCCATGGTCAACAATTGAGCCTTGGCCACTCGAACCTTTCAGGCGAACCAACGGGGACGCCATCCCACCTTGCTCAGAAGCTGACCTCCACGCTGCTCGGCCAGCGCGCTGCCGCACCGGAATGCGCCGTCTGGGGCGACGCTGAAAAAGTCCCCGCCGATCGACGCGACCCGCAACGGGACGGGCTGCAAGGCTGAGCACAGACTCCATCAGCCCTGAGGACTGTTTGTGCATGGCAAAGGCCAGGGCCGGCAGGGACTTGTTCAGTGTTGGCCTTGCCTGTCTTGTCGGCATTGCGTTGGCCTTTTTGCTGCACAAGCGTGGTCGAACACGCGTGGTCGAACACGCGAGCAGTGACATCTGAAACGTCAACAGAAGCTGTGATGCCCGATTTCGATAACACGACCGACATCCTCGACCTGGCGATCATCGGCGCCGGTATTTCAGGTGTCATTCACCTGCACTGCGCGCGCCAGGCTGGGTTGTCGGCTGTGGTGCTGGAGCGGCAAACGGGCATTGGCGGTTTGTGGCGTCAACTGCCGGCATGGCAGGACATCCAGATCAGTCCCGTCGATTGGGCGCTGGGCGATTTGCCGATGCACGGGGGCACGCAGCCCCACGTCTTGGCCAACATTCAGGCCTGGGTGGATCGGTTTGGTTTGGCCGACGGCATTCGGCTGTCGTCGCCAGTGATCTGTGCAAGGCATACCAACGGCCATTGGGAGCTGGAAACGCCGCATGGCACCGTCCGCGCGCGGCATCTTGTGGCCGCGACGGGCGGACACAACTTGCCCATCGTGCCCGAGGTGCCACGCCGTGGCGGCGGGCTGTTCGAGCGGCATTCCGGCGCGCTCCACGACCCCAGCGAATTGGTCGACCGCACGGTGCTGGTCGTGGGCGGCGGCGCCTCTGCTTTCGACCTGTTGGACCTGTGCCTGGAACAAGGAGCGCGGCGCATTGTCTGGGTCCATCGCGGCGTGCGGTGGTTTACGCCGACGGGCAAATCCAAGCTGATCGCGGGCAGTGTGCGGCCCTTTGCCAAGCTGCAAGCCAGCGGCATCAGCGCAACCCGGCAAAGTGCGGTTATTGGCGCGGAATTCGCCGCGCGCTACGCCAAGTTCGGCATTCAGGCGATCCAACCCAGCCGGCCCATCGACGTGTTGCACGACCAACTGATGCCTGGCCGCGCGCGCATGCTGGCCGAGTTCAACCGGCTTGAACGCCACCCGGGCAGCGTCACCGCCATCGATGGCCGCGAGGTCAGCTTGACTGACGGAACCACGCATGAGGTCGATGTTCTGCTCTGGGGCACGGGCTATGCAGTTGACTTGAGCTACTTTGCGCAGCCCGCGCTCGCCAGCGTCCAAAGTGTGAACGAACTCAGCTTGCGATGCGGCTGCATCTTTCGCAGCCTGGACGCGCCAGACCTGTACTTCCCCGGCGTCGGGCTGGACGGCATTGGCAGCGCAACTTGGGCCAACTTGCTGATGGCGCGGAGCATCATGTCGCACATTCGAGGCACTGCCAAGCTGGACATGGTGGCGCTGGGCCACAAGGTCAATCATTTCGAGATCGCTCGACACTTGGGCGAGCGCGATCCGGGCACCTACGGCACTGGCCGTGATTGGGAGTTTTATCGCCAGTTGGCACTGACGACACCGGACGACCAGCCTTACCCCATCGTCTGACGTTCAGAGGCAGGGCTCAGCTCGCTGCGCTTGCAAACGAAGTAGCACGCAGTCGACTCAGGCGATGGTTCGGCGCAGCGCGGCCAGGGGCGCGCTGTCGTCAAAACTTGCTGACGAGCCGAACGTCACGCTGACGCCCAAATCGCGCCACAGCCGTGCCAGATCCACGGGTTCGCTGCTCTCCTTCATGCTGTCGTACAGGGTCATTAAGGTGGTCTGTCCAACGGACTGGTCGGCAACCTCCAGGATGCGCCGTACTGGCCAGGCCACGGCATAGCTGCCACCGGCGGACAGCACACCTTGCAAGGCTTCACGCAGACCTTGCCGGCCTTGGCTGGCCATCAACAGGCGCAAGTCGGCCTGCAGACAAAAAAGCGCGCCGCCCCAGTAGGTGCGTCCCCAGGTGGGGGTGTGGTCCAGGCCCCGGTCGCCGGGCTGGGGCTGGCCTTGGGGCATGCCACGTACCCACTCGGCCCACAAGCGGGGCGCCGTGTTCAGGCCGGCCCGCACGCGGGCTGCACCTTCGACGTAAGTGGCCACGCCCTCGTGCAACCAGCTCTGTGTCTGCGGGACGCGAGGCAAGGCCAAATGCACCATCTCATGCACCAGCACCCAGTCGTCGGCCAGATGCTCAGCTCGACTGTCTTGCCCCAACCGCACGCGGATGTAAGGCTCGGGTTCACCAAAAGTGGTGCCGCCCTTCACACCCTTGCCGGGCGCCACTTGCAGCAGGAGTTCGAATTGCGTGAGCGGAAAGCGGCCCAGATAACCGGCCACGGCGCCAGCCGCGCTGCGCACCCAGTTGCGCACAGCATCAAATCGGGTCGCATCAAAGCCAGGTTCGAGCATCAAGGTGATACGGCAACCCGTCACGGTCAAAACTTCGACCGTCGGCTCCTGGGCTTTGGCGTTGTGACCCAGGGGGGCCAAACTGGCCAACAGCAGTTCGCGCCGCCGGGGCAGGCTCATGATGACAAACCGGTTAACTGGCTCGAAGTTCACACCGCACAGCCAGGTGTCGCGCCGTGTTGACTCTTCTTACGCAGCATTTGTTTCTGTAGCTGGAACCGCTGTGCAAGTACCGCTCGCGTCAAGCGACAACGACTCTGATGAGTCGATGCGCACCCAGCATCATGCATGAGAATGTTTCAGCGCTGCCTGGCGCGCCACTCTTGGCGGGGTGGATGCACAGGCGCCGTTGGTGTCCCCAAAACTGCCCCTTTCAAAGAATGGTCGAGGAGTATTCATGCCCAAGCAAAGCGTCGCCCCAGGCGAAGTTCAATGGTTCGACGCGCTGAAGTGGCGCTGCATTGGACCGGCGCGTGGTGGCCGTGTTGTGGCTGTTGCGGGCGACCCCAAAGACCCCATGAGTTTTTACTTTGGCGCCTGCGCCGGTGGCATTTGGAAGACCGGCGACGGGGGCGTCTATTGGCGCAATGTCTCTGACGGTTTTCTCACCAGCGCAACGATTGGCGCCATTGCGGTTGCGCCCTCCGACGCCAACGTGGTCTACGCCGGCACGGGCGAAACGACGATCCGCCTCGATGTTTCTTATGGTGATGGTGTTTACCGTTCCAGCGACGCCGGGCTCAGCTGGCAGCACCTGGGCCTGGCGAAGACGAAACACATCGGTCGCATCTGCGTGCACCCGAATGACCCCGATCTGGTCTACGTGGCGGCACTGGGCGACGCCTTCGGTGCGAATGATGAGCGCGGTGTGTATCGCTCGCGTGATGGCGGCAAATCGTGGAAGAAGATCCTCTTTCGCAGCGAGGATGCGGGTGCGGTCGACCTGGCCATGGACCCGCGCAATCCGCGCATTCTTTACGCCGCGATGTGGGAGGCCCGGCGCAGCTTCTGGCACCTGAACAGTGGCGGGCCGGGCAGTGGCATGTTCCGCTCGATGGACGGTGGTGACACCTGGGTGGAACTGACGGGTGCCAAGGCGGGTGGGCCAAAGGGGAACGGTTTACCCACCGGCGCGCTGGGCAAGCTCGGTGTGTCTGCCTCGGCCGCTCGTTCGGGCCGTGTCTATGCACTCATCGAAGCTGAAGGCGACAAGACGGGCCTGTATCGCAGCGATGACCACGGCGAGCGTTGGATGCTGGTGTGCAGCAACCGCGACTTGATGCATCGCCCCTGGTACTACACCCACGTGTTTGCGGATCCGGGCCAAGTCGACACCGTCTACGTCACCAATTTGCAAATGTGGAAGTCCACCGACGGCGGCGTGAGCTTCAGCGAGGTGACCACCCCGCACGGTGACAACCACGACTTGTGGATCGACCCCGTCAACCCACGACGCATGATTGAAGGCAATGACGGCGGTGCCTGTGTGTCGTTCAACGGTGGTGAGAGTTGGTCGAGCATTTACAACCAGAAAACAGCGCAGTTCTATCGGCTGGACGTTGACGACCAGCACCCCTACCGCGTGTACGGCACGCAACAAGACAACACGTCGATTTCGGTGCCCAGCGCGTCGGAGTGGGGCGCCATCACGCTGGGCGACTGCACCTACCCGGGCACGGGCGAGAGTGGCTTCATCGTGGTGCACCCCGACGACCCCAACATCGTCTATTGCGGTGCGGTGGGCTCCAGCCCCGGCGGCGCTGGCGCACTGCAGCGGTACGACCATCGCTCGCGCCAGGTTCGGCTGGTCAACGTGTGGCCAGAAGAGTCCACGGGCATTGCGCCCAGGGACATGAAGTACCGCTTCGCGTGGACCTTCCCGTTGGTCTTTGCGCCGGGTGACCCCAAGACGCTGTATGCCGGCGGCAACCGCGTTTTTCGCACCACCGATGAGGGTGCAAGCTGGACGCCGATCTCGCCCGATTTGAGCCTCAATGAACCCAGCCGTCAGGGTCATTCGGGCGGCGAGCTCACACACGACACCGCGGGCGCCGAGGTGCACGCCACCTGCGCCTGTGTCACGCCGTCAGCGCATCGCCAAGGCGAGATTTGGGCGTCTACAGACGACGGTTTGGTGCATGTCACGCGCGACGGTGGCAAGCGGTGGCGCAACGTCACGCCCAAGGCCATGCCCAAGCTGGCCTATGTCGGTTGCGTTGAGATCTCCGCCCATGACGCCAACACGGTTTACGTTTGCGCTACACGTTTCAAGTTAGCGGACTACCGACCGCAGCTGTTTCGCACGAAGGACGGCGGCAAGAGCTGGCAGTCGATCAACGGTGACTTGCCCAAGGGCGAAATCACGCGCGTGGTCAGGGCGGACCCAGTGCGCGCGGGCCTGCTTTTTGTCGGCACCGAGACCGGTATTTTCTTCAGCCGCGACGACGGCAAACACTGGGCTCGCATGGGCGGCGGCTTGCCCGTGGTGCCGGTGTACGACCTCAAGCTCAAGGGCTGCGACCTGGTTGCCGCCACGCATGGCCGTGCGTTCTGGATCCTCGACGATGTCTCGCCCTTGCGCGCTTTGGCCGATGAGCGCAGCAGCGTGCAGCTCATTGCGCCGCGCGAGACCGTGCGCACCCGACTGTCTTGGAGCGCAGGGTCGGGCAACACCAAAAAAGGCATCAGCTACAGCCCGGCTTTCGGCATCGGGGCGGCCACGGAGGCTGTGACAAAAGCCGATGGCTCGACGACACGTGTTCACCTGGATGTGGGCGAAAACCCGCCCAATGGCGCCATCGTCTATTACTGGCTTGCCGAGGATAAAAAGGGCGCGCTCGGTAGTCAGACCAGTGCCACCGTGAAGCTCAGTTTCTTGGATGCCAAGGGACGCGTGGTGAAGAGCTTTGCCAGCGACGACAAAGCAGCCTCAGCCGCCAAAAGGCCACCCGTCAAAGCCGGTCTGAATCGCTTTGTGTGGGACCTCAAGCACCAAGGCCCGACTGCGCTTGACGCCTCGTTGGTGGTTCGCCGCAACAAGCCGTTCGCGGACGAGAGCGACGAGGTCTCTGGACCGGCCGTGCTGCCCGGTGTTTATCGGGCCGTGTTGCAAGTCGGTGAGGCGAAGCTGGAAGCCGAGTTCACGGTCGTCAAAGATCCTCGTGTGAAGGCCACGCAGAAGTCGCTGGATCTTCAGTTTTCGCTCTTGCAGTCGCTCTACGCCAAGGTGTCAAAACTGAACACCACGGTGAACCGCACGAGGGTGCTGCGACGCCAGCTCAGTGAGCTGGAAAAACGCCTTGGCAACGCGAACGCGACCTTGCTCACGCAAGCCAAGGCGCTGGCCAGCAGCTTGCTCGCCATTGAAGGCGTGCTGGTGGATGTGAAGCGTGAATCGCCGCGTGATGTGCTGCGCCACGCGGCGGGTCTGAACGACACGTTGGTGGACATGATCAGCGTGGTGGCCATCGCCGACGAAGCGCCAACGAGCCAGGCACGCCAGGTGTCTGAGGAAATCATGGCCAAGGTGGACGTCGAGCTTGCCAAGTTGGACAGTCTGTTTGCGGGCGAGGTCGCGGCTTTCAACATCAAACTGCGCGGTGCGGGTGTTGACGTTCTTGGCGGCACGCAACCTGCCTGATCAACCTGTCGCCAGTTTGTTTGTCCAACCGAACGTAGAAAGGCCCCATTTCATGAACCCAACGCTTGAGGTCGGCGTCATTGGCCTGGGCGTGATGGGCCAGCGCATGCTGGCGCGATTGGCCGGGCACGATCGGCTGCGCGCGATGTGGGTGTGGGACGCCGACGCCAACGCCGTGGCGCGCGCCTTGGCGGTTTATCCGCACCTGAAGGCGGCCGCCGATGCCGCAGCGCTCATCGCCGCACCCGGGTTGGCCTCGCTCTACATCGCCACGCCGCCGGGCCCGCACATGGCGCTTGCCAACTTGGCGTTTGACGCTGGGTTGGCGGTGTTTTGCGAGAAGCCGCTGACGGTGGACTTTGATGCGGCGCGCCACACCATCGCGCGCATCGAACGCGAGCGCCATCGCGCGGCGGTGAACTTTTCACTCGCTTCGTCGCCCGGGCTGGCGGCGCTGCAATCGGCTTGGTCAGAGCGGCCGCATGGCGTGTTGGGCACGCCGCAGGAGGCCCACATTGAGCTCGCGTTTGCCGCCTGGCCCCGGCCCTGGCAGACGGCGGCGGGTGCGTGGTTGAACGAGCGTGTTGAGGGCGGCTTCAGCCGCGAGGTGCTGTCGCACTTCGTGTTTGTTCTGCAGCGCGTTCTGGGGCCGGCCGTGGTGCTGTCTGCGCAACCCACCTTTCCCGCTGACGAGCGGATCGCCGAGACCGCGCTGCACGCACAAATCGAAGCCTCAGGGCTGTCGATCAACATCGAGGCGCAGGTCGGCGGCGAGGTCGCCGACTACAACCGATTGACACTGCGCGGCAGCGCGGGCGAGATCGAGCTGCGCGAGTGGTTTGGCGTCTGCCGCCGCCGCGCCGGTTGCGACTGGGAATCACTGGGAGAGGCTGACGAGCTGCGGTCCAGGGGCCAAATCGACCAATTGACCCAATGGGTCGCCATGATTGAAGGCCGTGCGCACGGCCTGCCCGGATTCGTCGAGGCACTGGCCGTGCAAGTGACGATCGAGGCGTTGCTGGCCGGGATCTGAGAACGAGGCCTTTGATCCGTGAAAACTCGGCCTTGAATTCGATGACTCACCGGCCCACATCCCAGGGGTGAATATTTTCATCGTCATCGGCGTGATCGTCATTGCTGCGGTGGCTGCTGCCCTCGCGCTGTGGGCACCGTCATTGCAGCGGTTGTGGCGCCGAACGCGCATAACTCGGCGACCGTTTCCAGCCGCCTGGCGTGACATCCTGCGGCGCCAGGTGCCCGCTGTGCGTGAGCTGCCTGCAGCGCATCAGTTGCGTCTGAAAAAGCACATTCAAGTGCTCTTGGCCGAGGTGCCGTTTGTCGGGTGCGCAGGGTTGGACATCACTGACGAGATCCGCGTCACCATCGCCGGGCAAGCGGCCTTCTTGCTGCTTGGGCGTGGCGGCTCGTTTGGCAACTTGCGAGAGGTGCTGGTCTACCCAGGACACTTCGTCGTGCCGCGCAGCGAACCCGGTGCCGCTGGCGTGGTGCACGAGGGCCGTGACGTGCTGGCCGGGCAAAGCTGGCAACGTGGGCAAGTCATCGTGGCCTGGGATGCCGTGCGTGACGGAGCCGCTGATCCGCACGACGGCGCGAACGTCGTCATGCACGAGTTCGCGCATCAACTCGACCAGGACACCGGCCCAGCCAACGGGGCGCCGTATGTCGGGCGCGGCGCGGTGCAGCAAACCTGGGCAAGGGTGATGAGCACCGAATTCGCTGCATTGCATCAACGCCTGGGCCGCGCCGAGGCTGGTGTCATTGGCCCTTACGCGGCCACCAACCCGGCCGAGTTCTTCGCGGTCACCAGTGAGCTCTTTTTCGAGAAGCCCCTCGCGCTGGCCACCGAGCGGCCCGCGCTTTACGAACAACTCGCGCGTTGCTACCGGCTTGATCCTGCGACGTGGTGAGGTCTCGGATGCGGCCCGTCAAACTGCGTCATGCACTGTGCGGGTGGCCACACGGGGGTTGACGTCGAGCTACATCGGGGGTTTGCTCGTCGGCATGTTTGAAGGCGCGCATGCCAACCCCGGCGCTACGCGCCAGGAATAGCGTGAATGTCTCTGCCGTGACCGTCCCCTGGAGCGACATGCGCTACGCTGAGCGCTTCCCTTCCCTGAACTCTGCGGCAGCGCCGAGCCACCCCTTGCCCGACTTCAAAGCCCTGCGCCCCGGCCTGCCTATCCTGATCGGTGCCGCGATCATGCTCAGCTTGGCCATGGGCCTGCGTCAGAGCCTGGGCCTGTTCATGCCACCGCTCACGCGCGACGTCGGCATATCAGTGTCGGACTTCACTCTGGCCATCGCCGTGCAAAACCTGGTTTGGGGCCTGTTGCAACCTTTCACTGGTGCCTGGGCAGTCCGGGTTGGCTTTCGGCCCCTGATGGTCGGCGGCGCCACGCTTTACGCCCTGGGCTTGGCGCTTCTGGCCACTGCCCATGGCCTGTTTGCGGTGACGCTGGGCGCAGGGGTGGCCATCGGCGCCGCCTTGGCCTGCACCGGCAGCGCCTTTGCCATGGCCGTCGCGGCTCGGCCAGTGCCGGTGGCGCTGCGCAGCACGGTGCTGGGCATCGTCTCGGCCGCAGGGTCTATCGGCGCCATGATCGCCGCGCCCATCGGCCAGGGCTTGTCGCAGGCCCTGGGCTGGCGCCTGGGCGTGTGGGGCTTTGTGGCGCTGGCGCTGATCATGGTGCCCGCCGCATGGATTGCCGGGCGCGTGGATGCCCTGCCGATGCCCAAGGCCACCGGGGTAGACGACAGCAGCGCCCGCCAAGCCCTTGTGGCCGCAGCGCGCTCGCCATCTTTTGTGGTGATGGCGGTGGCCTACTTTGTCTGCGGCATGCAGTTGGTCTTTTTGACCACGCACCTGCCGTCTTACCTGGCCAACTGCGGACTGGACCCGATGCTCAGTGCACAGGCCCTGGGCGTGATCGGCGGCTTCAATGTGTTGGGCAGCCTGTTTTTTGGCTGGGCGGGCGGGCGTTGGAACAAGCTCATGCTGCTCGGCGGCATCTACCTGTTGCGCTCGCTGGCGCTGGCCTGGTACTTCACCAGCCAGGCCACACCGACGGCCACGCTGGTGTTTGCCGCTATCATGGGTTTTACGTGGTTGGGCGTGGTGCCACTGGTCACCGGCTGGATCGTCGATACCTTCGGGCTGCGCTGGCAGGCCATGTTGGGCGGCGTGGCCTTTGTCAGCCATCAGCTGGGCAGTTTTGTCGGCGCTTTTGGTGGCGGACTGGTTTACGACAAGTTGGGCAGCTACACCGCAGCGTGGCAGTTTGGTGTGGCGCTGGGCCTCGCCGCTGGGGTCGCCCAGGTGCTGTTTGCTCGGGGCCGCGCCGGAACGCCGCCAGGCCCCGCTGCACTCTCCCACGCATCGCCATGACCCAGACAACACTCGACAAACAGGCCCTGCGCCAAAAGTACTTGCAAGAGCGCGACAAGCGCCTGCGCGCTGACGGCAACAACCAGTACCTCGCTGTTCAGGGCGAGTTGGCGCATTACCTGGACGACCCCTACACCCCGGTGGCACCACGCGCGGCCAAAGCCGATCACGTCACCTTCGCTTTTATCGGCGGCGGTTTTGGCGGGCTGGTCACCGCCGCCCGCTTGGTCGAAGCGGGTGTGGGTAGCGTGCGCATCGTCGAAAAAGGCGGCGACTTTGGCGGCACCTGGTACTGGAACCGCTACCCCGGCGCGCAGTGCGATACCGCATCGATGGTGTACATGCCGTTGCTCGAAGAAACCGGCCACAGGCCGAGTGAGAAGTACGCCCACGCGCCCGAGATCTTGGCCCACTGCCAGCGCATCGGCCGACACTTTGGGCTGTACGAGCAGGCCCTTTTCCACACCGTCGTGCAAGACCTCCATTGGGATGCAGACCAAGTGCTGTGGCGCATTCGCACGCAGCGCGGTGACAACTTCACGGCGCAGTTCATTGGCCTGGGCACGGGGCCGCTGCACGTGCCCAAACTGCCAGGCATCCCAGGCCTTCAACAGTTCAAGGGGCATTCGTTTCACACCAGCCGCTGGGACTATGGCTACACCGGTGGCGACACGCTGGGTGCGCCGCTGCACAAGCTGGCTGACAAACGCGTGGCCATCATCGGCACGGGCGCCACTGCGGTGCAGAGCGTGCCGCACTTGGCACGCGCTGCCAAGGCCTTGTACGTGTGTCAGCGCACGCCCTCGTCGGTGGATGTGCGCGCCAACGCGCCCATCGACCCCGATTGGTTCGCTGGTATGGCCACACCCGGTTGGCAACAGCGCTGGTTGGAAAATTTCACCGCCAACCAGGCCGGTGGCAGCGCCACCGAAGACCTGGTGCAAGACGGCTGGACCGATTTGTCGCGGCGCATCCGCACCCACGTCATGCGCTTGCCGCGCGAGCAGATGACGCCGGCCAACATGCTGGCCGCGTTTGAGGACGCCGACAACGACAAGATGAACGAAATCCGCGCCCGGGTAGACACCGTGGTGCGCGATTCAGCCACCGCAGATCACCTCAAGGCCTGGTACCGCCAACTGTGCAAGCGGCCTTGTTTTCATGACCAGCACCTGCAGGCCTTCAACGAACCCGCCGCGCAACTGCTGGACACCGATGGCCAGGGGGTGCAGCGCATCACTGAACACGGCGTGGTGGTGGTCGGACGCGAATATCCGGTGGATTGCATCATCTACGCCAGCGGTTTTGAAGTCGGCACGCCCTATGAACGCCGCAGCGGTTTTGACCTGACGGGCCGCAATGGCCTGCGCCTGTCTCAGCACTGGGGCCAGGGGATGCGCAGCAAGCACGGCATGTTCGTGCGCGGCTTTCCCAATGCCTTTTTTGTGATGCCCGCGCAGGGCGCCAATTTGATCTCCAACGTGCCGCACAACCTGACTGAATCGGGCAAGACCATCGCCATGGTGGTGCGCCATGCACTGGACCAAGGCCACGGCACGGTTGAAGTCACGCAGCAGGCCGAAGACGACTGGATCACCCTGCTGCTGAGCGGCGTCGGGCGCATCCTCGGTTCGCAAGATTGCACGCCGGGTTACTACAACAACGAAGGCCAAGACCTCGGCATGTCAGCCAAGCTGGCGGTCGGCTACCCGGCCGGCGCCAGCGCCTTCTTCAAGTACCTGGACGACTGGCGCAGCAAGGGCCAAGTCAGCGGCCAGTTTGACGGACTGGCCTTCGCCGCGATGTGATCGACTCTGTCTGAACCCGATGCTTCGACCGGCCGCCACGAGGGCAGGGCAGGGCAGAGGTCGTTGCGAACTGTCTACGGCGGCGCAACACGCGCGGCAACGTGCAGCGGCAGGCCAGGCCGCCGCTCCGATGTGCTGCTGTAGCAACGCAACCCGGCCACGTTGAGTACCGTCACGCCACCGAACTCAACGCGCAACAGACCCGCGCGGGCGAGCTCGTGCAAGGCCGCATTGGTGCGCTGGCGTGACACGGCCGAGAGCAGGCCGATCTCGTCCTGACTGAGCTGCACGAAGCTGCTGGCACGTGGGTAGAGGTCGGGGTCGAACAGGCTTGCTACGCAACGCGCGACACGTGCGTCGGGACCGAGCATGCGATCGAATTCGACGAGGCCGATGAACAGACTCAAGCGCGCATTGAGGTGCGACAGCAAGTAGCGATTGAATGGCAGGCTGGTCGACACCAGGCGCTCAAAAACGTGGCGTGGCACGCAGGCCAGGCGCGTGTTGCGCAAGGCCACGCCGTCATAACGCCAGCGCGAGACTTTGAGCAAGGTTCCCTCGCCGGCCCAACCGCCCGCCGTGACACCGGTGAAGGTCGAGACGCGCCCATCGGCATGCGACACCGACATTTTCACCAGGCCTTCAATGACGCCCACCCAGTGGCCAGCCGGCTCGCCACAGCGCATGGCGTAACCGCCCACATTGACGCGGCGTTCGAAAGTGTCTGCAACCACGTGATCGAGCTCCTCGCTGGTCAGCGTCTTGGCCCACAGGCTCTCTCGCAACATCGATTCCAAGGTCTGCATGGTGATCACCTCCGGCTCAACTCGTACGCGTTTGCAGTGACATCGGATGCATGTGGAAACCATCGTCAGAGATGTCTTACGAACGACAACGTCGCCATCTGGTTGAAGGCACGATGACTTCGCGTCACAACCACGGGAACGGGTGACGACCTACCCGTTCGAGGTTCCTTTCAGCCACCCAGGAGACAGCGATGACAGATCCAAGTACGAACACACTGGCAGAGCAGATCGACGACGACCCATCGTCGATCCAGCTAACACGGCGCGGCCTGTTGACCTATGCGGTGTCCGCCCCCGTGCTGACCATCGCTGCGGGCTTCGGCGCCAATCTTGCAACACCGGGAACGGCACACGCATTGCCATTGCCGCTGACCCCACCCGACAGCGTGGACTACTACGATGTCGGCGACTCAATCGTGCAGACCTCGCTGCCGACGATGCCCTTGGTCAAGCTCTCGATCGGCACCGATGGGCGCGTCAAGCTCGACTTGCCGCGGCTCGAGTCCGGCACCGGCATCGCCACTGCGGCCGGCATGATGGTGGCCGAAGAGCTCGACGTGCCGATCAGTTCGGTGGACGTGACCGCCGCCGACGCCATGCCCGAGCTGGTCTACAACCAGCTCACTGGCGGTTCGTCGTCGGTGCGTTGTTTCGACCCGGCACTGCCCGTGATGGCGGCCGCCGCACGGGCACGTTTGCTGGCTGCCGCCGCGCAGCAATGGGGCGTGGCCAGCGCGAGCCTGACGGTGACTGCTGGTGTCGTCTATGGGCCGGGCGGACTGAGCGCCGGCTATGGCTCGCTGACCGTTGCCGCATCGCTGCTTGCGTTGCCGGGAAACGTCACACCAAAGTTGCCATCGCAATACCAGTTGATCGGCAAACGCACGCCGCGCCTGGATCTGCGTGACATCGTCACCGGCAAGAAGAAGTTCACCATGGACCTGGCCGTTCCCGGTGCCAAACCCACGGTGTTTCGCATGCCGACGCAGATCCGTGGCAGTGTGATCCGCGTCAACAACATGAGCGCCGTGCAGGCCATGCCCGGTGTCATCGCGGTGGTTGTTGTGCCACCGGGTGGCACCGTGGTGCAGCGCCAGGTGGGCGTGGCGGTGATGGCAGAGACATTCGGCCAGGCCTGGGACGCGGGCAATGCGCTCGACGTGACCTGGGGCGACGGGCCGCTCAAAGGCCAGTCTAACGACAGCATCCAAGTCAGTTTGAAGGCCGCAGTCTTGCCGCTGGCAGTACCGGGCCTGGGCACGACAACCATCGACGCCGAGTTCGAATTTGCGCCCGCGAACCACGCACCGCTTGAAGTGGAATGCGCCATCGCCGACGTGCGCGCCGACCGCGCCGAAATCTGGGCCGGCCTGCAATGCCCCATCGTCACCCTGCAGGCCACAGCCATCGATCTGGGCTTGCCGCAGAACAGCGTCAAGGTGCACGTCATCCCCAGCGGCGGCGCCTTCGGCCGACGCCTGTTCTGGGACCCCGTGCAGGTCGCGGCCTATGTCTCGCAAGTCACAGGGCGCCCCACCAAGCTGCAATACCTGCGCTCCAACGACATGCGCCACACGCGCATGCGCCCGCCGTCTTATCACAGGGTGCGCGCGACCTTGCTGCTCGGGCAAGTCACGAGCTACGAGCAACGCATCGGCATGGTGCGCCTGGACGCCAGGCATGGCTACGGCGAAATCGGTACCGCGTTGGCCGGCTCCTTGCCGCCGACGGTGGGGCAGACGGTAGGCAACATGGGCTACGAGCAGTTCTTCTTCAAAACCATGGTCGCCTCGCCCTACAACTTTGGTGTCTGCACCAAGGTCCTGACGCCAGTTGACATCCCGATGAACACGGTGTCCTATCGCTCAGTGCACATCCAGCCCTCGCGCAGCGTCGAAGAGATCATCGTCGACGAGATCGCCAAGAAGCAGGGCAAGGACCCACTGGCCTTTCGCCTCGAGTACCTGCGCTTGGCGAGGACCAAAGCCGTGTTGCAGGCCGTTGCCAGCGCCGGCAATTGGGGTCGTTCGATGGCAGCGGGCACGGCGCAGGGCATCGCCGCGCACCAAGAGTCGCGCTCGCACACAGCGTGTTTGGTGGAGATCGACGCCCGCAATCTGGCCGATGTCAGGGTCACCAAAGCCGTCATCGCCATCGACGTCGGCAAACCCATCAACCCCAGCGGCATCGAACAGCAGGTCATGGGTGCGCTGGCCGAGTCGATCTCGCTGGTGCTCACAGCGGGGCTGCATGTGCAGGACGGCTTGCCGATTGAGGGCAGCTATTCGCAATACCACTTCGCGCGGATGAAGAACTTCCCCAAGGACGTGCAGGTCATCATCATGCCCAACAAGGGCGACGCCATTGGCGGCCTGGGTGAAGTTGGCCTGTCGGCATCGAGCGGCGCCATCGCCAACGCCTGGGCGCGCGCCACGGGCCTCAAGCCGCGCAAGTTCCCGCTCTACTTCCCGGTCGACTTCACGCCCTTCCCGCCCGGGGCATTCCCCACCCGCGTCATCGTTCCCGTTCCAGCCTAAGGAGACTCAGTCATGCCCAATCAAAGCTTCAATGTGAACGGCCAGCCGGTCAATGTCGACGCCCCCGACGACATGGCGCTGCTGTGGGTGCTGCGCGACAAGCTCGGCATCAACGGGCCCAAATACGGCTGCGGCATCAACGTGTGCAAAGCCTGCACCTGCCATGTCGACGGCAAAGCGATCACGACGTGTTCGACGCGCGTGGGCGACGTCCGCGGCCGCAGCATCACCACCATCGAAGGCTTGGCCAACGGCAACACGCTGCACCCGGTGCAGCAGGCCTGGATGGACATGGACGTGCCGCAATGCGGCTTTTGCCAGCCCGGCCAAATCATGGCCGCGGTGGACTTGTTGCGGCGCACGCGCAACCCGACCGATGCCGACATCGACGCCATCGAAAACGTCTGCCGTTGCGGCACCTACGGCCGCATCCGGCAAGCCATTAAGGCCGCTGCGGCGATGATGGCCTAGCCTCAATACTGTTCGCTTAGCAAAGGATCCGTTCGGGCTGAGCTTGTCGAAGCCCCGCCAAGCACTTCGACAAGCTCAGTGCAAACGGTACAAAGTGAACAGTATTGGGCCTAGCCTGGGTTCCCGCTTTGCAAAATCCAAGAAGAACCACGGTCGCTCATTGCGCAGCGCTGAGCCAGGTGGTCAGCGCCTGCACCTCCAGCGGACGGCTGAACAGGTAGCCTTGCCCCTTGTCGCAACCGAGCTGTTGCGCCAGTGCTGCTTGGGCCTCGGTCTCAATGCCTTCGACGACGGTGCTCATGCCCAGGCTGTCGGCAACCATCACTGTGGCCTGCACCAGCACGCGGTGGTGCAGGCTCGTGTCAACCTGCGAAGTGAACGAGCGGTCGATCTTCACGACGTCGACCGGGAACTGATGCAGGCTAGACAGCGATGAGTAGCCCGTGCCGAAGTCGTCCAACGCCAGCGCGATGCCCAGCGCCTTTAACTGCTTCAGAACCGTCTGAACCGCGTCATTTTGTGCGGCCAGGCTCTCTGTGATTTCAAGCTGCAGGCACTGCGGCGGCAAACCACTGTCAGCCAGCAGGGCCTGGACCGACGCCACAAAATCGGGCTGCTGCAGCTGGGCGCGCGACAGGTTCACCGCCGTCCAGCCAGGCGCCAGCGGGCCCAATTCGTCGCGCCAGCGCTGCTGCTGGCGCACGGCGGTGGCGAGCACGTAGTCGCCAAGCGCGCAGATCAGCCCGCATTCCTCTGCGACGCCGATGAACTCGATCGGCGGCACGATGCCACGCTGCGGATGGCGCCACCGCACCAGCGCCTCCACACCGACGCAGCGGCGACCGCCCCCCGGCGCCTGCAACGCGACGATGGGCTGGTAGACCACGAACAGTTGCCCTTCGGTCAGCGCAAGCCGCAGATCGGCCTCGGTGCGGCCGCGCTGCATCGCGCGCTCGCGCATCACCGGCTCGAAAGCGATGAAGCGGCCACCGCCCTGGCGCTTGGCCTCGACCATCGCCGTGCTGGCATCGCGCATCACGGCGTCGGCGTCGCCTTCGGCGCTGTCGCCAAACAGCAAGCCGCCGCTGACACTGCAAGCCAGCGCATGACCGGCCACGTGGCAGGGCCGACAAAGCGCGTCGATCACGCGCTGACTTGCGGCCAGAGCATCGTCGCTGCTGGTCAGCGACCCAAGCAGCACCACGAACTCGTCGCCACCGACCCGCGCAGCCATCGACTCGCCGGCGCGCAGCGCGCCGCGCAAGCGCGCTGCAATCACACCAAGCAGACCGTCGCCCACGGCGGTGCCGAACAGGTCGTTGACACGCCTGAAACGGTCGCAATTCAGATACAGCACCGCAAACAGTCGCCCCGCTCCGCGCGCGGACCGCAGCAACGCGTCGGTGATCGGCGCGCGCAACGCGGCGCGGTTAGGCATCTGGGTCAGCGCGTCAGTGAGCGCGGCGTCGCGCAGGCGCCTTTCGAGCAGGTTCTGTTCCTGGCGCACTTGCTGGCTGATGTCGTCGAGCACCGCCATCAGGCGCCCGCCATCGAGCCTGACAACGCTGATCGACAGCGTTCGGGCGGACTCACCGTCGATGGCTGGCGGCGTGAAGCGCAAGGCGTCGCAGATCACGTCACCTTCTTTCTGCGCTGCCTGCACCAGACTGCGCAGTTGCGGCATTACGCCGTTGAGCGCGTCGAAAAGGTTGTCCAGCGAGCCATCGCTCGACAACGGCATCAGCAATTGCGCTGAGGTCGGATTGATCATTTCGACCTCGCCCGCCAACGTGGTCTGCACCAGGCCGATCGGCGCCCGGTAGAGAAATTGCATCAGCGATTCGTAGGCCGCTGCGGAGGCGTTGTTGGTCACGGGGTTCATCACGAATCAGCAGGAGCCATGGCTGGACCGCAGACCCGGTTTCGGCCACTGTTCTTGGCAGCATACAGGGCCTCGTCGGCGCGCTTGACCAGCGCATCGACGGTCAAGATGGACTCATCCATCGTCGCGATGCCGATGCTTGCCGTGCAGCGCACCGGGCCCGCGCCGGTAGGCGCCGGCTGTTCGTCAAGGGCAGCGCGCAGACGCTCAGCAACGCGCTGCGCGCTTGCCGCGTCGGCCGATGGCAGCAGTACGGCGAACTCCTCGCCGCCGACGCGCGCCACCACATCAACTTGGCGAAAGGTGGCGCTCATCAGGCGGGCGATATGGCGCAGCACCTCATCACCGACCGGGTGGCCATGGGTGTCGTTCACCTTCTTGAAGTTGTCGGCGTCGATCATCAGGATCGAGAGCGGGCGCGGTAGGCGTCGCCAGCGGCGCATCTCGGTCTCGGCGGCATCGAAGAAGGCGCGTCGGTTGCCAATGCCGGTAAGGTGGTCGCAGACTGCGGCGTTGCGGGCCTCTTCGGCAGCGTCCCGCTGACCGGACATGTCGCGCACGATCAGGCAGTAGCTGGTCTCGGCGGTGCCCGCCAGCGCCACTGCGAGCGGGTTGTCACCCACCAGCGCGCGCTGCGGCGCGATCATCGCGCTGCCCCAGAAACGGTCGTCGTCGGCACGCTGAAGCCAGCCGTTGTCCAGGCTCCATCCGCTGTGATCGGCCTCGTACAGGCGGTCGACCACACGTTCTGGCGTGATCGCATCCTCGGGGTAGAACACCGCCATCGAACGCCCGACGATGTCTTTGCCATGGCCGGTGACACGCACGATGCTCTCGTTCCATTCGGTGACGCAGCCGCGGCTGTCGAGATTGATGAGCGCGTAGTCCGCTACGCCGGTGCGGATCGTGTTCAGCCAGGCCTCTTGTTGGCGCAGCAGGCGCTCGCGCCGCGCCTGCCAGGTGACATCCAGCAGCATCGCCATGATGCGGCTGCCGTCGAGCTTGATCAGACTGAGCGAGAACAGGCGCCGCTCTCCTTTATCGAGGCCCGGTGCTGGCAGGTACATGCCGTCGCAGACCATGCCTTGCGGCGCAGTGAAAGCGGCCAGCCGCGAACGCAAGTCGGGCGCGATGTCTTCGAGCGCAGTGAACAGGTTCGACAGTTCGCTGTCGTGCGACAACGGCATCATGAGCTGCGCGGCGACCGGGTTGATCATCACGATCTCGCCGTCGCTGCGTGCCTGCACCAGACCGGCCGGGGCCATGTAGACGAATTGAATCAGCGCTTCGTGTTCCTGCGCCAGGTCGTCGACGGCGTTGGCGCCCATCAGGGCCTCCGGTTGACCAGCACGAAGCGGCGTTCAGCGCGAGGGCCGGCCAACAGACGCAACTGGACCTTCACTGGGCGCATGCGCAACGTCAGGACATAGTCCAGCGTCACGTCCAGCGCCTGGCCAGTGGCTGCGGCGTCCTCAAAGCGCTGTGCGACCATGAAGTTGTTCATGCAGGGGGCGACCACTGTGAACAACGGGTGGCCGATCACCCGTTCTTTGGACAGGCCGGCAATCTTCGACTCATGGGTGTTGTAGTCGCGCACAACGGTATCGACGCCGATGCCGATGACGCCGAACTCCAGCGCATCCAGCTCGGTGCTGTCCAGGGCCATCAGGTGAACGAGGATGTCGGGTTGAGCAAAATCGAGCGCCATTTGAGTGTTCATGTGAGGTTCTTTCCTGAAAGTGCAGCCAGCTGCGGCGCGCTGAATTCCAACCAGAGTTTCGGCCAATTCGGACTTGCCTTGAGTAACGTGGCCGTGGAGTTGTTCCCAAAGGAACGGATGCATCGGTCTGCCAAGTTGAGGCGCGCAGCGCCGTGGTTGATATCGACCTTCCGTCAGCGCGACTTGAGCCCCAATGCTGCTGTGCTGAGAACCCCCCCAACCCTGGCGCGCGTGGATGGCCTTGTCGTTGTTGCACCAGGCCCGCACCGGATTTCCCTCTTCTTCCGCCGCAGCGTTGCATACCAAGTCTGCGGCCTGAAGCCCGGGGCGATTACATCCTTTCGGCGATCGACGGGCATGAGGCCGATGTTGCTGCATGCGCCGCCGGGCAGCATCTGAGAATGGCAGCGCCACCGTTCTGCGCGAGCTGCGCACGGTGATTGGTTCACCCCAGGCCGGTGGAGCGCAGGAGTCGTATCGCACAACTTTGCGTGCGCTGTGGCGCAAACCGACGTACCGCTACACCTTGATCGGTTTGACGCTTTACGGATTTTTTGCCCATGGTGTGTTGATCTTCGTGCCGACCTATATGGTGCGGGTACTGAACGTGAACATGGCGCTGGTCGGTGGCGCGTATGGCACGGCATGTCGGGTCAAAACCGGTAGTGCGATGTCAGCCCAAGTGCCATGGCTGGCGAGGTGACAAGGCGGGCAAGGGCCCTACACGCGAAGTCTTCGCTATCGGGATCGGATTGGGGCCCAGTACCCAGGGTGGCGACAAGCAACGGCAACGTTCCCAAGGCATTTTTTGCGCACCAATCAGGCAAACTTGCGTCCAAGTTTGAACCAAGAAAGCCTTGCCCATGCCCATCTTCACCACCTTGCGTATTGACCACGATCTGAGCAACCCGCGCATCGCGCGCCTGTTGCTCAATCGCCCCGAGCACTACAACGCCATCAACGACGAAACGCCGCGTGAGATTCGCGCTGCCGTGGACTGGGCCAATGCTGATCAGGACGTGCACGTCATCGTTGTGGAAGGCGCCGGCAAAGGCTTTTGCGGCGGCTACGACCTTGCGCACTTTGGTCAGCGTGAAATCCATCACCCTTGTCAACAGGAACGAGCGCCTTGGGACCCGATGGACGACTACGCCTACATGAAACGCAGCACCGAGGACTTCATGGCGCTTTGGCGCTCGCCCAAGCCGACCATTGCCAAGGTACATGGCGCGGCGGTGGCCGGAGGGAGCGACATCGCACTGTGCTGCGACCTCCTGGTGATGGCGGACGATGCCTATATCGGCTACATGCCGACCCGCGTGTGGGGCTGTCCCACCACGGCCATGTGGACTTACCGATTGGGCCCAGCGCGCGCCAAGCAAATGATGTTCACCGGCAACACCATCGACGGCAAAACCGCCGCGCAATGGGGTTTGGCCAACGAAGCAGTGCCCGCCGATCAGTTGGAGGCAGCCACTTCAAAATTGGCCGAGCGCATCGCTGGCGTGCCGCGCAGCCATCTGGCCATGCACAAGATGGTGGTCAACCAAGTGATGCTGGCCATGGGTCTGGAACAGAGCCAACAGATGGCGACCCTGTTTGACGGCATCACACGACACAACCCCGAAGGCCTGTGGTTCCGTCGCTATGCGCAGACTGAAGGCTTCAAGGCAGCGGTGCAGTGGCGCGACAACGGTCAACCCATTCCTGAAGGTGACGAGGCTCGGGCACTGGTGCGGCAAATGGATGCCAAACGCAAAGCCTGAATGCTCACGATATCGAAAAATTCGGCGACATCCCCGGGTATGGGGCAGCCGCCGTGGCCCCTCTTGTGGCGCTGGCGCAAGCGACCGCAACCGGCGCCGACGCCTGTTGCTGCAGATGGCGTTGGCCAACCTTGCTTTTGACGCAGGGCTTGCGGAGTTCTGTGAGAAGCCTTTGACCTTGGACTTCGATGCTGCCCGCTCCACCATTGCGCACAATGAACGCGAAGGGCATCGCGCGGCGGTGAACTTCTCGCTCGCCTCGTCGCCCGGGATGGTCGGGCTGCAAACTGCGGTCGACGTACCGGTGCCGAATGGGTGTCGCTGGGAGAGGCTGATGCGTTGCTGGCCGGGATTTGATCGGACCCTGGGCTCACGCCCTGGTGTTTGTGAGGTGTGCGGTGTGAAAAGACCGATACAGAAATCTGTATCATCTGATTATGAAAACAACCCTGAACCTGAACGATCAATTGCTGGCTGACGCCAAAGCATTTGCAGCCCAGCAACGCAGCAGCCTGACGCGCTTGATTGAGGAAGGGCTGATGCTGCGGCTTCGCGCAACGGCCGCGCCAAGCAAGCCACGGCGGATTCACTTGCCGGTGTTCAAAGGGCGCGGTGGTTTGGTGGCTGGGGTCAACCCGCTGAGCAACAAGGCCCTGTTCGAAGCCCTGGGCGATGACGCCTGACGTCAACGTGCTGGTCGCTGCGTCGCGCGGCGATCATGCCCATCATGCCGAGGCGCGGCGCTGGCTCGAAGAGGCCGCTAACGCCTGCGCCTCCGGCGCGGCGTTCACGCTGATGCCCATGGTACTGGCCAGCTTTTTGCGGTTGGTCACGAGCCCGAAGATCTTTCAGATGCCCACGCCGATCAACGACGCCGTGGCCTTCGTCGACGCGCTGCTGGCGCTGCCCGGCGTGCAACTGGCAAACCTGGGCCCGGAGTGGCCAAGACTGCGACAACTTTGCATCGATAAACAACTGGGCGGCAATCATCTTCCGGATGCTTGGCTATCGGCCGCCGTCGCTCATGCGGGTGAGCATTTGGTCAGCTTCGACCGCGACTTCAAGAAGCTGCTGGCGCGCAACCAGTTCACCTTGCTCGTGCCCGCGTAGAACTGCGGTCATGAATTTGGCCGCTCACCGGCTCACTTCAAGCGGGCGAACGTCGTCGTCGTTGCTGCTGCGCAAGTGCATTGCCGGATGACCGTTCCAAGCCACCTGGCTTGATATCCAGTGGCGCCAGGCGCCCGCACGGCGCGAGTTGCTGGCGGGACATTTGTTGTTTTGAAAATGCCGACTTATCCGGGCAAATCAGGATGGCGCAGCCCGATTGCGGGCTATTTGCGCGTTAGTTCGTGATAGCTCACTCTATGAGTTACCGGCAGGTCAGACTTGCCCTAATTGCCCCGTGTGGCGGGCTTTGGGAGCTGGTGATGGATGCGAGGGAACTGAAGGGGTGGTTGGCGTCGGTAGTGCGCCTGACGCCGGCACAGAAAGCGGATTTGCTCAAGGTCTTGAGTGCCAGGGACGAGCAGGCTGCGGTGGAGGACCCCGTCGAATCGCGGCTCGCACAGTTGCCGGCCTGTCCCCATTGCGAAGGCACACGGATCGTCCGCAACAGCAGCGCCAGTGGCTTGCAACGCTACAAGTGCCGGGCGTGCCAGCGCACGTTCAACGCACTGAGCACGACGCCGCTGGCTCGGTTGCGCAAGAAGGCCAAGTGGCTGCAACAAGAGGATGCGCTGGCCCAAGGCCTGATCATCCGTTTGGCATCGGCCGAGCTGGGCGTTGCGCCCTCGACGGCATTTCGCTGGCGCCACCGCTTCTTGCAACTGGCCCAGCCGGTCAAGGCGTTGGTGCTCGCCGGTGTGGTCGAAGCCGACGAGACGTTCTTCCTGCGCTCCAGCAAGGGCCAGCTCCCGGGCCGTGCTCCTCGCAAGCGTGGAGGTCGTGCGTCGCGCGAGAACCTTGGCGAGGATTTGATGCCGGTCCTTGTCGCCCGCGACCGTTCCGGAGCAACGGCCGACTTTCTGCTGGAGGCGGTCTCCAAGAGGTGCCTGAGCGAGGTTCTCGGGCCGCGCGTCAAGGCCGATGCCATTCTTTGCACCGATGGATCGGCTGCGATGGCGGCCACTGCCAAGGAAATGGGCGTTCACCACGAAGCCATGAATATGAGACTCGGCGAACGCGTGCGCGGGCCCTGGCACATCCAGAACGCCAACGCGTATCACGGCAGGCTCAAGGGCTGGATGCAGCGCTTCAAAGGCGTGGCGACGTCGTACCTGGAAAGCTACTTGGGTTGGTTCCGCGCGCTCGACCGGGCTACCCGCAGCCGAGAGCGCACCCCTCCGATGCTGAGGCTGGCCTTGGGGCTCGATGGTTGACGGCATCACAAATTAACGAGGAAAGAGCCGCAAATCGCACTTACAGTTATTTCTCCGCTTCCGCCCTCCCAACCCCCCAACTACCCTCCCACCAACTGCAAAGGACAAAGCACGGCACTGGGCGGCTGGACGAAGTTTGGCACGGCGACTTTTAGCGCGGCAACCAATACCTACAACGTGGGTGACACCATCTGGAGCGATCCTGGCGATGCTGATGGCGACTGCAACGCACCGGCCAGTTGGGCGATTAACGGCATCGCCAACCAGGACAATGACTGGCTCGTTTACAACCGGGCGGCAACTGCCAACATTGATTTCTCTGCCGAAGCGTGTATTACCCAATCCCCACGAAGCGGCCACGCCATCGGGCTGTTCATCGTGGACCCGGCATTCAACGGTTTGCCACGCAGTGGGCACCAGCCGTTTACGGATTCGATGGTCACTTTCAACACGGAGTGGACCCTGCCGGGGGTGCTTTACTACACATTGGGCCCGTCAGCCCTTGAGGGCGCCAAAATCCGTATCCCCACTGCGGTATACAGCGCAAAAGGTTTTTGCGGAACCTATCGCATGACCCGTGTTGGCAACTTGTACAGCGTCTACTTCAACAACGTGCTTTTGGGCAGCATCGCGGGGACTACAGCGCCCATCGTGCCCGCGGTGATCACCTACGACGATGTCGTCGAAATGAAGCCAACCGTGCTGTTCCCGAACTGACGCAAACCCCGAATGCACAAGCCCGGCCAAGAGGCAAGCAACCTCGGCCGGGCTTGCCATATTGAGGGCAGGTCAGAGCGACATCAACTGCGCCGCTCGTGTAGCGCCAACATCCCGTGGCGAACACCCCGCGTCAGCTAGCCACAATCGCCTCAAGCCCCTTCTTGTCAATCAACTGAAGCAACTTGGCTGCGGCGCCGCTGGGGTGTTTGCCAGATTTGGGCGACTCCCATTTTTGAACCGCTGACACGCTGACGTTCAGTATGGATGCCAGCACTGATTGGCTCACCTTGGCCTTGCCCACACGGATTGCGGTCACGCGCTCCGGTGTGTATTCGGGAGGCGCAGCGCATATCAGTTTCATTTTGGCCATGGCCTGTTTAGAAATTACACCGTGCGGTGTAAGCGCTTGGGCCATCTCCATCATTTCTTCAAGAACACGGCTCTTGGCATTGCGACCGTTACTTGCCATTGCATATCTCCTTCAAAATATTTTCCGCAACCAGTTCGTCAAGCTTTGCGGGGGCGGCCAGCTGGAGGCCGACGCCAATGATCTTGGCCGCCTCCACTTCTTTATCTGAAAAATCTGATCCGGGTTTGCTCTTCTCGCGGCCTGCCAAAAAGAAAATCGCTTCCTTGTGTTTCTTCGCGACCAATGTGCGTGCCGATCCGCTCTTTCCTTGGCCAGGCAGGGCAATGCGCTTCTTGCACAAACCCCCGCCCAAATCTGCTTCAATCAAGCCCAGTTCGATTTCTTGCGCCGCTTGGCACAAGGCGGAATCACTCAACACTTTGTTCGCCCAGCGGCCAAAAGTCTTGGTCTTGAAGACTCTTTTCATACTTCAACTCTATCCAACCATAGCACCACGTGCAATAGCAAATTTGCCGCCTTGCCCCAAAAACTGCCAACAAAAACCTACTGCCCCAGTCGCTTGCGCAGCTCATCCGCGGCTTGTTTGTCACCCATGGCCTGATAGACCTTGAGTGCGCGCTCAAAGTATTCGCGCGCAAGCTCAGGCCGCGAGGCGCGGGCTTGGTTGTCACCCGCTTCGATCAACACGGCGGCGATGCGCTCGGGCAGGCCCAGGCGCTGCGCCAGGCCCAGTGCGCGGGTCAAATCGTCTGCGGCGTGGGTCGTCTGGCCTGAGAGGCTGCGCGCTTTGCCGAGCCATCGCAGCGCGTTGATCTGCTCTGTGACTTGAGCGGTTCGCTGGGCTTCGTCAAAAGCCGCTTGTGCTTGTTGCAGCCCTGCGCCTACTTGGCCTTGTTGCAGCGCAATTTGTGCCCGCACATTGGCCAGTGTGGCGCTCAGCTCGCAAGGGGCTGCGCAAGCCGCGCTGGCCCGGTCAGCCGCTTGCGTGGCTTGTTCAAGTCGCGACAACTCAATCAACAGCAAGGCGCGCCGGGTCGACGCTCGCGCCACCATCAATGGCCCAAAGCGCAGCGGCGACGACTCGACGCGATCCAGCCTGAGCAGCGCCGCAGCGTGGTCCCCCAGGCGCGATTGCACCCAAGCGAGGTTGATCAGAAGGGTTGCGATGTGGGGGAAGTCTTCAATCGACTCGGCGCCGGCCAAAGCCTGTTCGTACATCACACGAGCCTGCGCGTAGTCGGCGCGCGCCACTGCGCGTGCGCCCAACTGCGCTTGCTGGACGGCCCGTTGCTGCACCGCGTTAGGGGCGTCCTTGGCCGTGCTGCAAGCCTGCAGCACGGCCAGCAAACACAGCAGCCCAAATGTGCGCACTGGGCGCACTGCGCGCGCAGTCTTCAACATCAATGGCCCTCGCCGCGTTGTCATGTCAGGTCGTGTCAGGCCAGGTCGTGTCAAGGCTTGGCAGGCTTGCGCGCCACAGCGTTGTCGCCGCTGTCGATGGGCAACAGGCTCAACGAAGGGCTGGGAACGAAGACGCTGAGAGGCCAGACCTGACGCACGCCTTGCAACAGCTCACGGCTGTCGTCAACCAGCGGCGGCACACCTTGCAACACGGTGGGCAATGCACTGGCCGCAGCCGCGCTGATGGTGCGCGTGTCACGCATCACGCCTTCAAACTGCACCAGCAAACCGTCGGC
>JAYVRO010000152.1:0-6889 GCA_043776165.1 Rubrivivax sp.
TCAAAGCGGCCCAGCGTTAGCGCTGAAGTGCGAATGCCAATGCGCACATCGTCGTCGCGGTCGACCATGGCGTATTCGGTGTCGTAGGCCAGCACCCAAAAAAGGTTGCCCACGAGCAGCGCCCAGGCGTACACCGGCACAGCGTCCAACAAGGCCTGCCAGCGCCATTCACTGCCGCCCAACACGGCCGCAAAAGCCATCGGGATGCCAAAGCTGAACGCCACGCCCAGCACCGCTTGCGGCATGGCCACGAGCCGCTTGGCATAGGGGTAGGCCATAGCGATGACCAGCGCCGCAAAGCTCAGCATCACGGTGGGCGGGTTGGTGCTGAGCACCAAGGCAAAAGCCAGCAAGGCCAGTGCAGCGCCCAGTGTCAAGGCTTCACGCACACCCAGCGCGCCGCGCGTCACAGGGCGCTGGGCTGTGCGTTTGACATGACGATCAAACTCGCGGTCGGCCACGTCGTTGACACAACAACCGGCGCTGCGCATCAAGACCGTGCCGAGCACAAACACCACCAACAAATGCCAACCGGGGAAGCCGTCAGCAGCAATCCACAAGGCTGAGAGCGTGGGCCACAGTAGCAAGAGCCAACCGGCGGGGCGGTTCCAGCGGATGAGGTCCAGCCACAGGGCGAGGCGGCCCTTGATCGCCAAGCGGGTGGGAGGCGTTGGTGTGCGGTTCACCTGTGTGATTATCCGAGCGCACTCTGCTCTCGCAACGAGCCCTTTCTAGTCGCTGCTTTAGCTGTTTCTTTCGCCGTTTCTATTGCCGTTTCTATTGCCGTTTCTATAGCCACCATCACGCCATGAACGACCTGCTCGACATCCACCCCGACGTGGCCGCCGCCGTGGCCGCAGGCCGCCCCGTGGTGGCGCTGGAGTCCACCATCATTGCCCACGGCATGCCCTGGCCGCAGAACGCACAAACGGCGATGCAAGTGCAAGCAGCGGTGCGCGCTGAAGGGGCTGTGCCCGCCACCATCGCCATCGTGGGCGGGCGGCTCGTGGCGGGTTTGTCAGACGCGCAGATCAGCAGCTTTGCGCAGCAGGGCAGCCGCACGGCCAAGGCCAGCCGGCGCGACATGCCTTTCCTCATCGCGCAAGGCCACAGCGGGGCCACCACGGTGGCGGCCACGATGATCATTGCGGCCATGGCGGGCATCAGCGTATTTGCCACCGGGGGCATTGGCGGTGTGCACCGCGGGGCCGAGGCGAGCTTTGACATTTCTGCCGATTTGCAAGAGCTGGCACACACCAATGTGGCTGTGGTGTGCGCCGGTGCCAAAGCCGTGCTCGACTTGAAGCTGACGCTGGAATACCTGGAAACCCACGGCGTGCCCGTCATCGGTTTTGGCACCGATGCGCTGCCCGCTTTTTACACGCGCGACAGTGGTTTGCGCGTGGACCACCGCCTTGACGATGCGGCCAGCGTTGCGCGTGTGATGCGGGCCAAATGGGCAGCGGGGCTCGGCGGCGGTTTGCTGATCACCAACCCGATCCCCGAGGCGCATGCCATGCCGCGCGAACGCGTGGACGCGGCCATCGCACAAGCTCTGCGCGAAGCCGCAGCCCAGGGCATCAGCGGCAAGCACATCACACCGTTCTTGCTGGACCGGGTGAGCGAGCTGACGGGCGGCGACAGCCTGCAAAGCAACATCGCCTTGGTGCTGAACAACGCACGGCTGGCAGCCAAAGTGGCGGTGGCGTATGCGGCGTTGAATCACTCGTCGCACCTCGTTGAGTAATTCATGCCCCCTGACGAGTCTTGGGAAAGTACCTCACCCCCGGCAAGCCCGCAAAGTGCTCATCCTGTGTCCACAGCTCGGCCCGGTGCTGCAGCGCGGTGGCGTAAATCAAGCTGTTGGCCAAGGGCAGGCCGTTGATGGCAGCCGCCAAAGTAAGCGGCAAGTCCAGGTTCACCACATGCCCACGCTGCATCAATGACAAGGCTGCGGCGGCCACGTCGTCACTCGCCTCGCGGCTGAGCTTTTTCACGACTTCATATACAGTGATGAGCGGCACCACCAAGCGCTCTACTTGGTCGATGGCGGGCGCATACAAATCGGCGCGAGGCGTGTCGGCCAAATACTCAAGCCAGCAAGAGGAGTCGAGCGCGATGAGGCCCAGCGCGGCAGTCTTGCTGGGCTTGAGCTTTGGCTTGGGCGCGCCAGCCACCGCTACAGCGCCCGGTCTGGCTCGCGCGGAACATCCACTGCCACACCGCGCGCAATGCCCCGCAGCTCAGACGGCGCGCGGTGCGGCACCAACCGCAGCAGCCCGCCCAGCTCCACCACCTCGAGCTTGGCGCCGGGCAGCAGCTGCATGCGCTTTCGAACTTCCAGTGGAATGACCACTTGGAATTTGGGCGATACCGTGACGGTGGGCATATCGATCAGTTTATCGTATGACGACGCTTTGATCGATGGTCAGCATCAGCGCATCAACACATCACCCCACGCCCTAGGTCTCACTCCCCACCCACTTGTAAGCCACCGCCCCCAGCACCGCGCCCAGGACCGGGGCGACCCAGAACAGCCACAGTTGTTCTACCGCCCAGCCACCCACAAAAAGCGCCACGCCGGTGCTGCGCGCGGGGTTCACCGAGGTGTTGGTGATGGGGATGCTGATGAGGTGAATGAGCGTCAGCGCCAAGCCAATCGCGATGGGCGCAAGACCCGCTGGCGCGCGTTTGTCGGTGGCGCCCAAGATGATGATGAGGAAAAACGCCGTCATCACCACTTCGGTCAGCAGCGCCGCTTGCAGCGAATAACCACCCGGCGAATGTGCGCCGTAGCCGTTGGACGCAAAGCCTTTGCTCACGTCAAAACCTGGCCCGCCGCTGGCAATGGTGTAGAGCACCGCGCCCGCCGCCAAACCGCCCAGCACTTGCGCCACCATGTAGGGCGCGAGCTTGTTGGCCGGAAATCGCCCGCCTGCCCACAAACCCACTGACACCGCCGGGTTGAGGTGGCAGCCTGAGATGTGGCCGATGGCAAACGCCATCGTCAACACCGTCAAGCCAAAGGCCAATGACACCCCGTGCAAGCCGATGCCCACATTGGGGAAAGCAGCAGCCAGCACGGCGCTGCCGCAACCACCCAGAACCAGCCAAAAGGTGCCCAAGAACTCTGCGCCATAAGCCTTCATGTGTTTCTCCTGTTGTGTTGTTGACGATTGAGCCGGGGGCAGCACCACCCTGATTCAACGCGCTAAAGACTAACCACATCCAGCGGCTTTGCAAATTGCCAATCACCCCGAGTGAAGTCCGGAAAGTCCTTCGCGTTGCCCCTGTCGGCCACCGAATCACAGGACAACGGGAACACCGCCGACCACGCGGCGGCGTCGTAAACATCCTGGTCCAGCGCCAGGCCATTGCGCAGGCAAAACACCATGCGCCACAGCATCACAAAGTCCATGCCACCGTGGCCGCCGTTGCGTTTAGCTTCATCGGCCAAGGCCTTCCACAGCGGGTGCTCAAAGCGATCAAACCAGGGCGCCATGTCGGTGTCCCATTCATGAAAGGCTTCAACTTTGCCGTTGCGGTGCATGCGCCTTTTGCCGTCCAGCATCTCCAGCGCAATGCGGTTCGGGAAGCTACCAAACGCGCCGTTGGTGCCCTGCACAAAGTTGTGCCGCGTGTAGGGCCGGGGTGTGGCGGTGTCGTGCTGCACCATTAACGTTCGACCCGACGCGCATTTGATGAGGCTCGTATTCATGTCGCCGTTGATGTAGCTCAAGGCGTTGCGCGGGTGCTCTGGCGCAAACTCGCGCTGTGAATACAGTTTGAAGTTACGCGACGGTGTGCTCTGCGAATTGACGTACAAAAAACGGTCGCCCCGGTTGACGCCAAACATCTGCGCAAGGGGCCCCAGGCCATGCGTGGGGTACAGGTTGCCATTGCGCCGCGTGTGCCAAAAAGTGCGCCAAGAACCCGTGCTGCGCTCTATCTCTTTGACTTGCCAGCGCAGGTCGTGGATGTAGGCCGCTTCGCCGTGCAGCAGCTCGCCAAAAAGGCCAGCGCGCACCATGTTCAAGAGCATCAGCTCTTCGCGGCCATAACAAACGTTCTCCATCATCATGCAGTGGCGGCCGGTGCGCTCGGCCATGTCCACCAGGGCCCAGGCGTCGGCCAAATGGGTGGCGGCGGGCACTTCAACAAACGCATGTTTGCCGGCGCGCATGGCGTCCAGCGCCATCGGCGCGTGCCATTCCCACGGGGTGGCGATGATCACGGCGTCGATGTCTTGGCGGTCAAGCAGCGCGCGGTAGCCGCGGTCGCCTTGGGTGTAGATGGCGGGCGCGGTGTGTGGCGGGTGTGAAGCGCTGGTGGCGCTTTTGCCCACGGGCAAGGCGTCGGTCGCCTTCTTCATCGCGGCCAGTGTTTTGTCGATGGCAAGCGCGTCGGGGTCACACAGCGCGCGCACTTCGCAGCCGTCCATCGCCACCAAAGTGCGCGCCAAGTAGCTGCCGCGCTGGCCCACGCCAATCAGGCCAAAGCGCACCCAGGGAACAGGCGGCGCGACGGCGTCCAAGCGTGACGTTTGGTCAGCCGGGCGCTGCTGCGCGCGTGTCGTGTGAAGCGTTAACAAACCCGCTGCGGCGGTTGTGCCTTGCAGCCAGCGCCGGCGCGGGGCAGAGGGCGGGTGCTTGTCGTGCGGGTGCGTCATGGCAAACCTTTGATGTGATGCGATGCTGGCACAGGCTGCGCGGGGTGGCGTCGGCCTCACGCAGTAGTAGCCTTGCGCGCCGCCAATCAAGCAAAAAACAAGCAACGCGCTTTTCCAGGGACACACCATGGCCAACAAACCCTCTGCGCCACATGACGATTGGCTGGGCTATGGCGCCTACGCCAAGCCGCTGTGGCAGCGCATTCAGCAAGAGTTTGCGCGCCACGACGGCAGCCCCACGCAAAACCGCCTGCCCACCGGCGACCCGCTGGTGGTAGGCGTTTACGGCGAATGGGGTGCGGGCAAAACGCGGCTGTTGGAGTTGGTGCATGAGCTGGCGCATGCCAACGCGCTGCAAGTTCTGGGGCAGCGCGCGCTAGACGCGGATGCCTACGACAAGGAGCTGAGCATCACCTTGCCCGTGTGGTTTCACCCCTGGAAGTACGAACGCGAAAAAACACTGGCGGTGCCGCTCTTGATGCACATCAGTGATGCGCTGCGGGTGTATTTGAAGGACGGGCAGACCTTCGCCGAAGCCACCACGCAAGCGCTGGTAGCCAAAGGCGCGGCTGCTGCGGATCTGGCGGAACAAGTCAAGAAGGGCGTGGGCGTTCTGCAGAAGAGTCTGAACATTGCGCACAAAGTCTTGGCCAACAAGGCCGCGCAAACCGTGGTCGGCGTAGTGGGCGGCATGGTCGGTGCGGGCGAATTGGCCAAAGACGCGATGCAGCGCGCGCAAGAAGCCGTGGGCAGTTTGGTGGGCGTTGACGCAGACAAAAAGCCCGCGACGAGCGGCGACGGAAATACTGACAAGCGCGGCACTGAAGGCAACAAAGCCAACCCCGCGCCAGCCCCCACCGAGCCGCGTCTTATCGCTGACGGCAGCTTCTACTACAACGTGCACCAACACCTGCGCGAACTTACACACTTCACGCCCGAAGCGGCCAAGAAACTCAAACTCAAGTTAACGCATGAGATAAGACTCAACTTCGTCGTCTTCGTCGACGACCTTGACCGCTGCCTGCCCGAAAAAGCAGTCGAAGCGCTGGAAGTCATCAAGACCTTGCTCAACGTCGAAAGTTTCGCCTTCGTGGTGGCGCTCGACGATGAAGTCATCGAGCGCGGCATTGCCCACCGTTACCGCGACTACCGCTTTGGAGGTGCCAAACCCGAGATGCCCATCACCGGGTTTGAGTACCTGGAAAAAATTATCCACTTGCCTTTCAAGTTGCCGCAACTCACGCGGGCGCAGGCGGTGCAGTTCATCGAGCGGCTCGAAACAAGGCTGCATGAACCCGTGCCGGGCGACAGCGCAATGGGTGCGGCCCTTGCCCGGCTGTGGTTCACGCCGAGCGCCACCGGCTTGCGCGGCCAAACGGGCTTGGAACTTGGCAGCGATGCGCCGCCAGAGAGGGGCGCCGCCACCACTTCAGCGTCGGCGCCACAGCCACAGCCACAGCCACAGCCGCAGCCGCAGCCACAGTACCAAGCCACCGCCTTGGTGAACCTCTTGCTCGACAGTTTTGAAGCCTACGTGCCGCGCAAGATGGCACGTGCTGTTGAAGCGCTGCACCACCTGCAGCGTGTGCTGCAAGTGCGCGGCATCACCATGACCGTCGGCACAGGCCCCGTGGCGGGCAGTGGCACCCCCGATGCGCGCTTACTGCTGGTGTGCACCGTGCTGCAACTTTTTGCGCCCGAACTCTCTCGTTTGTTGCGCCGCAGGCCGCTCATCTGGAGCCAATGGATGACGGCCTACCTGGCACCCACCAGCAGCGCCGAGGCCATCCTTCGCTGGCACAAAACGCGGGACGACCTGCCCATCGACTTGCAGGTCAGTGACGCCCTGCTGTACCGCTGGGCAGCTGCGGGCGACGACGCCAAAGGCGTGATTGCGGCACCGCCCACGCCCACGCCCTCCGTGGCGTCTACCGCTGCGCCAGCCGACCCTGTGCAGACAGCGACTAAACGCACCCTGCCGCTTGGTTTGCCAGAGTGGCGAGCCGACCTGCCCAAGTGGATGGACGACTTGGCCAAATACGAGCTCGACAACGCTGCGCGTTTCACGGCCGAACAAGTGCGCTTGCCCTGGGTGCGTGCGCTGTGTGACTACCGCGACGCCCATCGCCACGCATTTGACCCGCTGCGCTTGGGGGCGGCGCTGACAAAGGCCATGGCTTGGACCTCGGGCGATGTGGCGCAGTTGGGGGTGTATTTGCA
>JAYVRO010000153.1:0-6860 GCA_043776165.1 Rubrivivax sp.
GGCCCACTGTGCGGAGGTCGGCGCACCCAGTTGCAAGGCAATGCCAAAACGCGCTTGCACCCACGGCGCGGCAAAAAATACCAAGGCCACGCTGGCAAGCAGGCCCAGCGCCGCGCCGATGGCCGTTACCAAGGCGCCTTCCACCGCCAAGAGCAGCAAGACGTGGCGCGGCCCGGCACCCACAGCGCGCAGCACGGCCAGTTCACGGCGGCGTTCGTTCAGGCCCGCCAGCACCACAGCCACCAATCCCGCCAGGCTGACCAGTGCCACCATCACTGACATGCCCATCAGCGCCCGCTCGCCCACGCCGATGACCTCCCACAGCTCGTCCAGGGCCACGCCGGGCAGCACGGCCATCAACGGCTCGGCTTCGAATTGCGCGACAAAGCGCTGCACATTGAACACAGCGGCGCGGCTCTTCAACCCCACCAAGGCGGCGGTCACGACCTTGGGCTCAAGATCGAACTTGCGCGCCTGCTCTGATGCCACCTTCATGCCGGGCAGCGGTGCACCGCCGACCCAGTCGAGATGGATGGCCTCAATGGCTTGCAGACTCACGAGCACCGTGCGGTCCACCGGTGTCCCTGTGCGTGCCAAGATACCCACCAAGGTGAAAGGTTTGTCGCCGTGCTCGCTGCTCAGCGCGCCGCCCGGGCCCGTGTTCATGCCGTGGCTGAGCGTGACGCGCTCGCCCAACTTGTAGCCCAAAGCCGCCGCCACTTCGGCGCCAATGACGGCCTCAAACAAACCGTCCAAAGTGCCCGCAAATGCGCGGCCTTGGGTCAGAGCAAGCGCCTGTTTGTCGCCGTACAAAAACCGCGTGAAGTAGTCAGGCGTGCTGCCCAGCACAGCAAAACCGCGGTGCGAATCGCCCAGCGCCAGCGGCAACATCCAGTCCACGGCGCGGTGTTTGGCAATGGCCTGCAAACTGTCCATGCGCACGCCGTTCGTGGCGCCGCCAATGTGGAAGACCGAAAACAACATGAGCTGCACCGGGCCGGTGCGAGCGCCCACCACAAGGTCCGTGCCGCTGACGGCTTGTGAGAAGCCCGCGCGGATGTCAGTGCGCATGCGCTCCAGGCTCAAGAGCATCAGCGTGGCCAAGGCGATCGAGACCACCACCAAGAACAGCGTGCCACGGCGAAACCAGGCGCTGCGTGCGGCCAGCGTGAGCAGCGCGGTCATGTTGGCGTGGCCTTGTTCAGGCTGGGCAAGGACAGTTGCACATCAAAACGGTCAGCCAGACGTTCGTCGTGGCTGACGAAGACGAGCGTGCTGCCGGCCGCTCGGCACTCGCCCATCAACAGCGCCATGAAGTCTTCACGCAGCGCAGCGTCCAGTGCCGAGGTCGGTTCGTCGGCAATCACCACGGGCGGTGTGCCGATGAGTGCACGTGCTGCAGCGACACGCTGTTGCTGCCCCACTGAGAGCCGCGCAGCGGGCTGCAACCACAGAGCGGGCGGCAAGGCCACGCGCTGCAAGAGCGACTGAGCTGCTGCTTCCAGATTGCTCGCGCCTGTTAAGGCACGGGCTCGGCGCAAGACTGAAAAGCGGCAAGGCAGCAGCACGTTGTCAACCAGGCTCAAGTAGGGCAGCAAATTGAACTGCTGGAAGATGACGCCGCAGCGCTCTGCGCGCGCGGCGTCGCGACGACCGCTGGGCAAGGCAGCCCAGCTCTGGCCCAGCACGCTGACGGTGCCGCTGTCGGGCACCAGCACACCTGCGAGCAGCGCCAGCAGCGTGCTCTTGCCGCAGCCGCTGGGGCCGTAGAGGAAAACAGATTGCGCCGAGGGAATCGTCAAGGCGTCGATGGCCAAAACATCGCTTCCAGCACCAGGCCATCGGTAACGCAATTGCTGGATGTTGATCATCTTGTCAGCGTGTCAGTGCAACGCGCTGCGCTGGTCTTTTGAGCGTGATCTTGGACTGGCCCTTGCCGGTTGCCACTTGCACGTTCAAACGCGACAACCTGGGAAAGGCTTCGAACAAAGTCAGTTCGATGTAGGCGGCCAGATGGGCACGTTGGCATTCGAAGCTGTAGCTGGCATCGAGGTCGGCATGCGTGTCTGTTTTGCCAGTGCTCGTGCTCGCGCCTGTGCCCGCGCCTGTTGCGGCCTGGCCCCAGCCCAAGGCTGGCGACATCAATTCGGCGGCGCCAGGAAGGCAGCCCGCAGCAGGGTCGATGCGCAAGAGCTTGGCGCTGCTCTGCAATGTGGCCAAGAGCAAAGCAACGCTTTTGCGCTCGGCGTCGTTGCGTGGCGCGCGCTCAAAGCCGAGCAGGTTCTCAAGCGGTGTCTCGAGCCTGACGAGGAGCTTGTTGCCGTCGATCGCAACGTCGACCGACGCAGTGCCATGCTCATGCGGTTGCGCTGCGAGGACGTGGCCAGCGCACAGCGCGGTCAAGGCCAGCAAAAGGGTGAATTTCATGGTGGCGCGATTCTCATCGACAGGTCTGCCAGGCAAACTTGCCGACATTCAGTTACGCCGAAGGGTGGCTCACCAGGTACTTACCTGGCACTGATCCGGCACCCCAGCAGTACGTGCCGGGTGCTTCCTCCGCTCTTACCCGGCATCGAGCGAGGCAGGGTTCAAGTCCATCTGATCATCACCGCCACACCTGCGCACACCACCAGGGCCACTACCAACACCACCATCGCCATAGACAAACGTTTCTTGGCCGGTGGAATGTTGAGACCTGCAAAGCGTGAGCTGCGACCGTCCAGGTCTTCGGCAAAGGCCTCGCTTCGGTACATCCAGGCTTGGCTTGTGTGGGTGTCGTCGACCGCGCGACCGTCAACAGCTGCAGCGGGTGACTGCGGGCCGGGCTGCGGGTTGGCGGCGGACGATGCGTTCATGTGGGTTCCCTGGACTGGAGCGTCTGCGTCGCCCTTTGGTTTGAAGTGGGGTTTGACGCAGGCGCGAGCAAGTGCAACGCCAGTTTGCCCGTTTGCGATGACAGGCTGGTGAACAAAAGTGTGGCTCGCGTCACAAGTCAGCGTCGGGGCATGTGCAGTGTCTTGTGTCCGCAACGCTTGGCTATGATGAAACCCATGGCAGCGACTCTGGACGGCAAGTTGGTGGTGGCGATTTCGTCACGCGCGCTCTTCGACTTTGAAGAAGAAAACCAGGTTTTCGAAGCCAGCGACGACCACGCCTACATGCAGTTGCAGCTGAGTCGTGTGGACCAACCAGCCCGCGCAGGCGTGGCCTTCTCGCTGGTCAAGAAGTTGTTGGCTTTTAATGGCGAGTCGGCCCTGACGCCGCTGGTGGAAGTGGTCATCCTTTCACGCAACGACCCGGTCTCGGGCATGCGGGTTTTTCGCTCGGCGCAGCACTATGGTTTGACCATTCAACGGGGAGTCTTCACGCGCGGTGAATCACCCTGGCGCTACTTGCGACCCCTGGCGGCCAACCTGTTTTTGTCGACAAATGAAGCCGACGTGCGTTCGGCCTTGCAAGCCGGTGTACCGGCCGCGCGTGTCTATCCACACAGTGCGCACGCCTCCAGCGCCCACCCAGACGAAGTGAGGATTGCATTCGACGGCGACGCGGTGCTCTTTTCAGACGAAGCCGAGCGTGTCTACCAGCGCGACGGGCTGGATGCGTTTCAAATCCATGAGCGCGAGTTGTCGAGCACACCTTTGCCGGCCGGGCCTTTCAAGCCCTTGCTCGAAGCCTTGCACCGTTTGCAGCGCGCGCCTCAGCAAGGCATGCGGGTGCGCACCGCGCTGGTCACCGCACGCAGTGCGCCGGCGCATGAACGCGCCATTCGCACGCTGATGGACTGGCACATCGAGGTCGACGAGGCCATGTTCCTGGGTGGCCTGCCCAAAGGCGAGTTTTTGCGAGAATTCGAGCCCGACTTTTTCTTCGACGACCAAACGGGTCACATCGAAAGTGCAGCCCGCCATGTGCCCTCGGGGCACGTGGCGTCGGGCGTCTCAAACACCCCGGCGGCACCAGTGCTCAAGGCTTGAAGTCGCCGCCCCAGGCAATCGCCCACTTTGACGGGTCGATGTACTTGCGCAGTGCAGCGTTGACCTGTGCAAGCGTTAACTTGGCCAAGGCGTCGTCCACCTGCTGCGAGACTGCGAAAGTTCTGCCGAGATGTAAATTGCGCAGCAAGCCCGAGGCCAACACTGCATCTTGCGCACGGTTCAATCGCCGCTCTTGCAAGAGCCCTGTGCGCTGGCGCTCAAACTCGTCTTGCGTGAAGCCGTCTTTCAGCGCGCGCGCGGTTTCTTCGCGTAGCGCGGCCTCCATCTTGGCCAAGTTCTGGGGCGCAAATGAGGCGACCACAAGCCAGCGCGAGTGGTCTTCAACGGCGTTCCACTGAACAACCGATTGCACACCATAGCTCAGGCCGTCACGTTCGCGCATGCGCTGCCATAGCCTTGAGCTGCCGCCCTCGCTGAAGAGTTCATTGACCATCATCAGGGCAACGTAATCGGCGTGCAGTTCGGCCAGAGGCAGCGCCAACACCAGGCGCATGTTGGCGTTTTGTTTGTCCGCAGTGAGCAGTTGCAAGCGTGCGGGTGGCGTGGCCACAAATGGCTTAGGCACACGCACATAGGCCGTGGCACCAGAGGCGAGGTTGGCGGGCGTGTTGTCAAGCGGGGTGCGCCAGTCACCAAAGGCAGTTTGCAGGGCTTGCTGGGTGCTGGCCACGTCCACGTCGCCCACGGCGGCGAACTCTGCGTTGGCGGCGCTGTAGAAACGCCGATGGAAGGCTTTGATCGGGGCCATGGTCGCACCGGACATCGCGGCGCGGCGCTCGTCGAATGTCGGCACATAGCGAACGTCACCCACCGCATACGGGTTGCCGAGCCGATCCAACGCGTTGGCCACCAAGGCGCCAGGGTCTTGCCTCTGCTCTTCCAAGCTTGACAGGCTTTGACGGCGCACTTCTTCAAGTGCTGGTACGTCAAAACCAGGTTCACGCAGCAGGCGGCCTAGCAAGTCGATCAGCGCTGGCAGGTGTTGGCGTCGGGTGCTGAAAGCCACTGTCAACGCCTGTTCTTCTGCCGTGAAAGAAAGCTCGGCGCGCAAGGCGTCAAACCGGTCGCTGATCTGCTGGCGCGTCAGGCCCGCGCCACCTTTGTCGAGCAAAGCCGCCATCAGCGACGCGTTGGTTTGCTGGCCACGAAGTGTGTCGGCATTGCCAAAGTTCAGGCGCAAGCGACCTTGCACCGCAGCGCCGCGCGTGGGTTTGGACAAGAGCGCCACTTTCATTCCGCTGGGCAAGGTGGACAGTCGCGTGGCGCTGTCAATGTTGACAGGCGTGGGGTCAAAAGCGGCAACGTTAGCGGTTAACGTTTCACCTTTGTAGTCTTTGACCAAGGCCGCAACATCCACCGCTTTTGGCGCGGGCGCACGTTCAGGATTCGCGGTGGGCAGGTAATTGCCCACGCTGCGGTTGTCGCGCGTCAAGCGCTCAGTGGCCACGCGGTTGACGTCCGCGAGTGTGATACGGCGCACGTCGTCGCGGTCAAGGAAAAACAATCGCCAATCTCCTTGGCCGATGGCACCCGAGAGCTGGACGCCGACACTTTCGGGGTCGTTGAAGCCTTGCTCCCAGGCATTCAAGAGTTGCGTGCGCGCACGCTCCAACTCTTCCGTGGTGACGGGCTCTTTGGCCAGTGCGTCGATGGTTGCCAGAATCTCAGCGCGGGCCTGTCCAGTGTCCTGACCGGGGGCCAATTGGACACCCAGGATCAGCGGCCCAGGTTCGGCCAAGGCCCAGGCAAAACCGAAACTGGAGGCTGCCATCGGGGTGCCCGATGACGGGCTCACCAGACGCTTGTGCAAGCGTCCGCCAGGGGCGTCACCAAGCACTTGCGCCAACACTTGCGCGGCGGCAAAGTCGGCATGCGCACCGGGCGTGACGTGGTAGCCGACATAAACCAGCGCATTGCCACCGACGCGGCGCAACGTCACGCTGCGTTCTCCATCTTGCGCCGCCTCCAGTGTGTAGGTGGCTGCCAGTGAACGCGCGGGTTGAGGCAGCGGGCCGAAGTACTTTGCGACCTTCACCAAGGTCTGCATGGGGTCGAACTTGCCGCTGACGATGAGCGTGGCGTTGTCGGGCTGGTAGTGGCGGCGATAAAAAGCTTGCAGCCGCGCGATGTCAACGTTCTCCACATCGCTGCGCGCGCCAATCGTGCTCTTGCCGTAGTTGTGCCACTCGTACATGACGGCCATGAGTTGCTGCAAGAGCACTCGGCTGGGGTTGTTCTCACCCGACTCCATTTCGTTGCGTACCACCGTCATCTCGGTGTCGAGATCACTGCGTGCGATGAAGCTGTTGACCATCACGTCGGCTTGCCAGGACAAATACCAGTCCAAGGTGTCGTCCTTGGCCGACCAACTGGCGAAGTAGTTGGTGCGATCAAACGAGGTGCTGCCGTTGGCACGCAGCCCACGCCGCGTGAACTCACCCCAGGCGTTTCGCGTGGTGGGCGTGCCTTTGAAGATCAGGTGCTCCAGCAAATGGGCCATGCCTGTTTCGCCGTAGTTCTCGTGGCGCGAACCCACGCGGTAGGTGACGTTGACCGTGGTCGTCGGCTTCGAGTCGTCGGGCACCAAGAGCACTTGCAAGCCATTGGCCAGGCGGTATTCGGTAATGCCTTCGACGCTGCTCAGTTGCGTGATGCCTGTTGGCAAAGTCGCTGGCAACGGCGTCTGCGACTGGGCTTGCACGCCCAAGCCCAGCAAAACGGCGGCAAACATAAGCAAATGGCGAGACTTCATGGCGGGCAGGGCCTGCTTTGGCGCAGCGAGCGCGATGGCGGCAGTTTAGGCGGCGACAATTCGAACGATGACTGAACGCCAACCCATCTCCGTTACCCACAACCCGGCCG
>JAYVRO010000154.1:0-6842 GCA_043776165.1 Rubrivivax sp.
CAGGGAACTTCTTGCCCAGCGCGGACGCTGCTGTCAGGAAACCGGCATGGCGGCCCATCACCACGCCCACATAGACGCCGGGCAACGCGGCATTGTCCAGGTTGGCGCCGGCGAAGGCCTGCGCCACGAAACGCGCGGCTGATGGAAAGCCCGGCGTGTGGTCGTTGCCGACCAGGTCGTTGTCGATGGTCTTGGGGATGTGCACGCAGCACAGCGGGTAGCCTGCTTTGCGCGCTTCTTCGTCAATGATGCGGACCGTGTCACTTGAATCGTTGCCCCCGATGTTGAAGAAGTGTTCGATCTCATGTGCCTTGAGCACTTTGAACATTTCTTGGCAGTACGCAAGGTCGGGTTTGTCGCGTGTGCTGCCCAGCGCCGCTGAAGGCGTGGCGGCTACCAGCTCCAGGTTGTGGCTGGTTTCCTGCGTCAAGTCCACGAAGTCTTCATTCACCACACCGCGCACACCGTGGCGCGCGCCGTACACGCGGGTGACTTGCTGAAAGCGCCGCGCTTCGAGCACCACGCCCACCAACGACTGGTTGATGACGGCTGTGGGGCCACCGCCTTGGGCGACGAGAATTTTTCCTGAAGGCATGGGTCTTGCTCCTTGTTGAACGCAGCCCAAGCCGGTGCAGCGTGCTGGGGACAGGATCCGATGGTGCAACGAAACGCGCTGAAACTTGCGACTTCAATCGAACCCCCAAGCCTAGGGTGTTGCCCGAGGCAATCCCAGCACGTAGGGCGCTATAGTCGCGCCCTTCGTGGCCTACCCAGGGCTTCAAGCTGCTCAAAAGGCGGCTCTTACAGAACAGCATCAGCGCTGCACCGGCACCGGTTCAGCGCTTGGAGAGTGTGAGTGGATTTCGCCGAACAACAGCGCAACCCGAGCAAACATGCCGTGGGCTTTGGCGTGGTCGTCGCCATGCACGTGTTGCTCGGCTGGATGATCATGAGTGGGCTGGCACAGCGCATGGTCGAGGTCATCAAAGGCCCCATCGAGACCAAGATCATCGAAGAGGTCAAGCCGCCACCACCGCCGCCGCCAGAGAACCTGCCGCCGCCGCCCAAGTTTGTGCCGCCGCCACCTTCGTTTGTTCCGCCCCCCGAGGTCAACGTCAACGCGCCGGTGACCAACGCGCCCACCATCACCACCACGCAAGTGGTGCCACCACCACGGCCAGTGGTTGTGGCGGCCCCGCCAGCACCCCCCGCACCGCCGCCACCACCACCGGCACCCGTGCGTGTGGCCGCCAAACCTGCCATCGCCAACGCCAAAGATTGCGCACCCTCGGGCGACGACTATCCGGCCGCAGCGCGCCGCGCCGAGGCCACAGGCTCCACCCGCGTGCGTTTTAATGTGGGCGTCGACGGCAAGCTGGCAGGCATCGAGCTGCTCAAGTCGGCCGGGCCATCGCGCGAGCACAAGATGCTCGACCGGGTGGCTCAGACGAAGTTGTCGGAATGTACTTTTAAGCCCGGCATCGACGAAACAGGCAAACCTGTTGGCGGTGTGTTTGAAGTCGAGTACGTCTGGAAGCTTGACAACTAGTACTGCGTTTCACCGAACCGCTTTCCCCCCCTCTATTCCTTTTACCGCGCAGACCTCGACCCCGCTGCGTTAGTTCGTGACCTTTGGAGAAAACATGTCGATCACCAACACCTTGCGCGCACCCTTGCTCGCCACCAAGTGGGCCGCTGCAATATTTGCAGCCCTGACCTTGGTCTTGAGCGCACCCGGCGCGGCCTTCGCCCAAGCAGCTTCTGCGCCTGCGGCTGAAGCCCCATCGGCCAGCGCCGCACCCGCAGTCGTCGGCGCAGCCGCCAAAGCCCCGACCATCAGCGAAGAAGCCGTTGACAACCCTTACGGCCTGAAGGCCTTGTGGTTTCAGGGTGACATCGTGGCGCGCAGCACCTTGATCATCATGCTCATCATGTCGATGGGCAGCTGGTACGTGATCATCACCAAGCTCTTTGAGCAACGTCAAATGTTGAAGAGCGCGGCCACTTCTGCCGATGCTTTCTGGAAAGCCAGTTCGGTGAAGGCCGGCGTCGGCGCACTGGAAGAAGGCTCCGCCTTCCGCTATATCGCTGAACAGGGCATCAAGGCCAGTGACCACCACGAAGGCACGATGGTTGAACAGATCGACAAGCACACCTGGATCAGCATGTCGGTAGACCGCTCGGTGGGCAGCATTCAAAACCGCTTGCAAGACGGCTTGGCTGTGTTGGCCACCGTCGGTTCCACGGCGCCTTTTGTGGGCCTGTTCGGTACCGTCTGGGGCATCTACAACGCCTTGGTGAAGATCGGCATCAGCGGCCAAGCCTCCATCGACAAAGTGGCTGGCCCTGTGGGTGAATCGCTCATCATGACCGCCATCGGTCTGGCCGTGGCCGTGCCTGCGGTGATGGGCTACAACTGGCTCGTGCGCCGCAACAAGAGCGTGATGGACGCAACGCGTTCCTTTGCGGGCGACCTGCACAACGTGCTGATTGCCGGCAAACGCTGAGATGACAGCCCCAAGACGCCTTCGGCGTCGCCCCAGCGGGTCACAAGGGTCCCGCTTTCGCGGTCCCGGGGGAGCGAATTCGCTTGGGGCGGCCCGGCGCGAATTCAACCGCGCGGCAGAAGTACCGGGAGAGCCTGTATGGGCATGAACATAGGCGCGTCGTCTGAGGACGGCGAAGACCAACTCAACAACAGCATCAACACCACGCCCTTGGTGGACGTGATGCTGGTGCTCTTGATCATCTTCCTCATCACCATCCCGGTGGTGACGCAGACGGTCAAGCTGGAGTTGCCCAAAGAGCGCAACCTGCCCACGCAGACCAAGCCCGAGAACATCGTGCTGGCCATCAACCGCGACGGCGATGTGCATTGGGGCATTGAGCGTTTGCGCGACATTGAATCTTTGGTCGCGCGGCTCAAAGTCGAGTCCGTCAAAGAGCCGCAGCCCGAGGTGCACATTCGTGGTGACGCCGAGGTTCGCTACGAAGCTGTTGGCCGCGTGGTGGTGGCTTGCCAGCGCGCGGGCATCTTCAAGGTGGGCTTTATCACCGAACCACCGCCCGGCATGGGCACGCGCTTGAAATAAGGTCCAGTCATGGGAATGAACGTAGGCAGTGGCGGTGATGACGAAGTGATGATGGACATCAACACGACGCCCTTGATCGATGTCATGTTGGTGTTGCTCATCATGTTCATCATCACCATCCCGATCCAGACGCATGCGGTGAAGATGAACATGCCGACACCGAACAACGCGCCGCCGCCCAAGCCGCCAGAGATCATCCGCGTGGACGTTGACTTTGACGGCACGATCACCTGGAATGGCGCCCCCGTGGCCGACCGCGCGTTGCTCGAGAGTTACCTCGGGGTGGTGGCGGCAACGCCCGATCAGCCTGAGGTGCATTTGCGTCCCAACAAGCTCGTGACTTACAAGCACGTGGCCATGATCCTGGCCAGCGCCCAGCGTTTGGGTGTGACGAAAATTGGCATCGTCGGTAACGAACAGTTCCTGTAGAACATGAAAACCCCCGGGGGTCGAGCGCTGCGTGCACTCGGTCCCCGTTTGCGTTTAAGCGCCTGACCAAGCTCCTTGGAAATCTCTGTATGAAGACCTCACACGCCCTCGTTCTCTCGCTTGTTGCCGCGCTGTCGCTCGCAGTTTTGTCGTCAGGAGCCAAGGCCCAAGGTGTGCGCCCTGAGGTGGGCAATCCGCTCAAACAAGCCAGTGAACTGCTGCGTGCGGGCAAAGCCAAAGAAGCCTTGGGCAAAGTGCGTGAAGCCGAAGCTGTGGGTGGTCGCACTGCCGCAGAAACACTCACCATTGACCGCATGAAAGCGGCCGCCGCCCAGCGCGCCGGCGATATGGGCACGGCCATCCAAGCGCTGGAAGCCATTCATCCCAAAGTGAGTGGTGCGGAACAAGGACAAATTGCCGAGCAGCTCGCCTCGGCCTACGCGCAGGGCAAGAACAACGCCAAGGCCAGCGAGTGGTTGCAGCGCGCCATCGCTGCGGGCAACAACGGCGCGAGCGTCAAACAGATGCAAAGTTATTTGCAGAGCGCCAGCGGTGACTACAACGCCATCGCTCGTGACGCTGGTGCCGCAGTCCATGGCGCAGAGCAAGCCGGCCGCCGCCCTGAAGAAGGCGACCTGCTGCGTTTGGCCGACGCTCAGCAGCGCACGCAAAACATGGGCGCGTACGTCGGCACACTGGAAAAGCTGCTGCGCTACTACCCGAAGAAGGATTACTGGAACGCTTATCTCGGCCGCCTGGCGCGCAAGAGCGGTTTCAGTGATCGCTTTGGTCTGGACGTGATGCGCCTGAAGCTCGGCGCCGGTGTGCTCAGCAAGACCGAGGACTTCATGGAAATGGCCCAGCTTGCGTTGCAGCAGGGTTACCCCACCGAGGGCAAAAAGATCATCGACAAGGGTTTTGCCAGCAAGGCGCTGGGTGAAGGCGCCGAGGCCGATCGCCACAAACGCTTGCGTGATTTGGCCGTCAAAAAACAAGCCGAGCAACAAACGGGCATCGCCGCCCAAGCCGCTGAGGCCAGGAACGACAAAGACGGCAACGCGCTGGTGCAAGTGGGCTATGCCTACGTCACCATGGGCGAAGTCGACAAGGGCATCGAGCTCATCGACGCAGGCATCAAAAAGGGCGGCTTGAAGCGCCCTGAAGACGCCAAGTTGCGCCTGGGCATGGCACAACAGCAAAGTCCCAAAACAAAAGCCAAGGCCACGGCCACCTTGAACAGCGTGCAAGGGCTCGACGGTGTGGCCGAAATTGCGCGTTTGTGGGTGGTGCTGGGCGGTTGAGCCATGAGCCCCGCTGGTTCTTCTGGCGTGCACTTCGGCCTGCACGGCCGTGTGGTCGTCGTCACGGGCGGGGCGCAAGGCATTGGTGAAGCTTGCGCGCGGCGCCTGGTGCGTGACGGCGCTGCCGTGGCACTGTGGGACAGGGCCGACACGGTCGGTAAAGCGTTAACAAACGAGTTGACCAACGGTGGCGCCAAGGCCATCTACTTGCATTGCGACGTGTCCGTTAAGGCCGAAGTTGACGCCGCGTTGGCCGCCACGGTGACGGCCCTGGGCGAGGTGGATGGCCTGGTCAACAACGCGGGCATCTTCAAGGCCGCAGATTTTCTCGACATCACAGAAGCCGATTGGGACGCGGTGATCAAGGTCAACTTGAAGGGCTCCTTCCTCGTTGGCCAAGCCGTGGCACGGCGCATGGTGGCCGCAGGACGGGGCGCCATCGTGAACATGAGTTCCGTCAACGCCACGTTGGCCATCCCCAGCATAGCGAGCTACAACGCCAGCAAAGGCGCCATCAACCAGCTCACGCGGGTGATGGCTTTGTCCTTTGCCGACAAAGGTGTGCGCGTGAACGCCGTGGCGCCGGGCACCATCGCCACCGAGCTTGCCACCAAAGCAGTGCTCACCAGCGAAGACGCCCGGGCCCGCATCATGAGCCGCACGCCCATGCGCCGCCTGGGTCAGCCCAGCGAAATAGCCGATGTGGTGGCGTACTTGCTGAGCGACGCTTCGAGTTACGTGACCGGTGAAATTGTTGTCGCCGACGGTGGCCGCATGACGCTGAACTACACCATGCCTGTGTAATCTGAAAAGTTGGTGATCACGATGGAAATCCCCGTACTCAAAAAGAACACGACTTCAAAGATTCACCTCATCGGGGGCGAAAAAGGCGGTGTCGGCAAGTCCATGGTCGCACGCTTGCTGGCACAGTACTTCATCGACCGGCAACTGCCCTTTGTGGGGTTCGATACCGACCGCTCGCACGGCGCGCTCATGCGCTTTTATTCGGGCTACGCCGCGCAGGCCCTGGTCGACAGCTATGAGGCCTTGGACAAGATCATCGAGAGCGCTGTCGACGCCCCGGGCAGGCGTGTGCTGGTCGACCTGGCGGCGCAGACCCACGACGCGCTTGAAAAATGGATGACCGAGTCGGGTGTGCTCGATCTGGCCGACATCTCTGATGTGGCTGTGAGCTATTGGCAGGTGATGGACTCGGGGCGTGATTCAGTTGACTTGCTGGCGCGCGTGCTCGACCGCTTTGGACAGCGGCCGAACTATGTTTTGGTCTGCAACCAGTTGCGTGGCGATGACTTCAGCCAACTGGAAAAGTCAGGCCAGCTTGAGCGCGCGCTGGAGCTCGGCGCCAAAGTCATTCACGTCAAGCGGCTGCATGAGGCCGTGGTGCAAAAGATCGACGCCAGCAACAACAGTTTCTGGGCGGCACTCAATGGCGGCGCAGCAACGGGGTCAGGCCTGGGCCTGATGGAGCGCCAGCGCTTGAAGATGTGGCTGGCCAACACCTACGGCGAATTGGCAAAAGTCGAGCCCTGAGCCAGTAGTTCGTTGCGCCAAACCAGTTGCATGAAATCGCGCCTTCGTCCGCCATGCGTCGTTGCAAATCCGCGCCATAGCGTCGGCTATGGCTGTGGTTTGCGCCTAGCCTGACGAACGAACGCATCGATTTCATTTGTAACCTAATTGACGGAACGAACTACTAGACGTCGTGCGGCTTCCTCGGCGCGTGTTTCCTCGATTTCACGCAGCACGGCACTCAGGTCGACGGGGCCTTCGGCGCTGGCAAAACGTCCTGTCAGGGCCGTGTCCACTTGCAGCGCACCACGCCGGTAAAGATCCCAGATTTCTGGCCCGTGGTTAGTGGCCAGGATGTCGGGCGCAAAGCGGCCAAAAAAGTCGCGCAGGTTGTTCACGTCACGCAGCAACATGCGTTCAGCATGGTTGTTGCCCGCGGCGTCAATGGCTTGCGGCAAATCGATGATCACAGGGCTGGGCACTGCACCGG
>JAYVRO010000155.1:0-6813 GCA_043776165.1 Rubrivivax sp.
TTGCGTTTGACGAGTTTGACCACCGCGTTCAAGCGCGACTTGGCCTTGTCGATAGGCGCCAGATCAAAGTGCGGTGGCACCACAGGAAGGTGCGCAAAGCTCCACTTGCCTCGCTTGACGTCATAGGCCTCAGGCGCCTTGATTTCCACCAGGTGGCCAACGGCCGAGGTGACCACGTACAGGTCGTTTTCGAAGTGGTCGTCGTGCTTGTCGAACTTGCCTGCGGTGGGCGTCAGCGCGCGCACGATGTCTTGCGCCACGCTGGGCTTCTCGGCAATGATGATGGTCTTTCCCATGGGGTTCTCTGTTCCTTCAAAAACGTTGTGGGCGGCCATGCATAGAATCCGCCGGTCTCGCGCACGCACCTGCACACACGCACGCGCGCGCCCATGAATTCAATGTACCCAATGAAAGCCCCTGCGCAAGACACCCCGAAAAAGAGCCTTGCCGCCGGTCGGCGCATCCAGGTTCGTAAAAGTGGCATTCACGGCAAGGGCGTTTTTGCACTGCAAGCCATCGACGCCGGCGCCGTGATCATCGAGTACCTGGGCGAGGTCATCAGTTGGCCCGAGGCCCTGCGCCGCCACCCGCACGACCCGAGCGACCCCAACCACACGTTCTACTTTCACATCGACGACGGCAACGTGATCGATGCCAAAGTGGGTGGCAACGCAGCGCGCTGGATCAACCATTCCTGTGAGCCCAATTGCGAAGCCGACGAAACCGATGGCCGCGTTTTCATCAAAGCGCTGCGCGGTTTGTTCCCCGGCGAAGAGCTCTTTTACAACTACGGTTTGGTGATTGACGAACGGCTCACACCCAAACTGAAAAAAGAATACGAATGCCGCTGTGGCGCTGAGCAGTGCCGTCGCACGCTGCTCTCGCCCAAGCGGCGTTGACTGTGCTTGAGCAGCGCAGGTGCCATGGCTGAACTGCGTTGGGACGCCGAGGGCCTCAGGCAAACGCTGCTGCCGCTGTTGCCGCATTTGCCGGGATTGACGGTGGAAGTACTGGCAAGTTGTGGATCAACCAACACCGTGTTGGTTGGGCGCGCCCGGGCTGGTGACGCCAGGCCATGCTTGCTGCTCGCTCAGGAGCAAACGCAAGGAAGGGGCCGTTTGGGACGGGTTTGGCAATCCGCGGACGCCACTGCGCCAGGCGCTTCACTCACTTTCTCGCTGGCCTTGCCGCTGGCGCCAAAAGACTGGCAGGGCCTCTCACTGGTTGTGGGCGTGGCCTTGGCCCAGTCGCTGGACCCCATGGGCCAAACCATCGGCCTGAAGTGGCCCAACGACCTGTGGCTGCGGGACGGCCCGGGCCGTGGCCGCAAGCTGGCGGGCACGCTCATCGAGACCGTGGTTGTACCAAACCAGCGCATGGTGGTGGTGGGGGTGGGCATCAACGTGCTGGCGCAACCTGAAGCGGGCAGCGACCCCAGGCTGGGCAGCGGCTACGCGTGTTTGGCTGAACTGAACCCGTCCGTCAACGCGCCGCAAGCCTGGCACCAGGTGCTACCGCCCTTGGTGCAGGCCTTGTTAACGTTTGAAGCGAGTGGTCTCAGTGCCTTCGTGAAGGCCTTTTCACAACGCGACTTGTTGTGCGGCCACACCGTGCGCACCACGCAGCAAGATGTGGAAGAGGGCCAATGTGAAGGCATCAACGAAGAGGGTGCGCTGTTGGTGCGCCACAGAGCCACGCAAGTGCTGCACGCCATCCACAGCGGTGAAGTGAGTGTGCGGCCGTTGCTCGCTTTGTCGAGTGTCATGTGAACGGTTAACACGATGCAACGCGCGCTGCTGCTCATCTTGCTGCTGGCCAATGGTCTGTTTTTTGCCTGGACGCTTGGCTGGCTGGCGCCCTGGGCCGAAGCCCCCGTGCAGGGTGAGCGCGAACCAGCACGGTTGGCCGCGCAAGTCACACCTGAGCGCATCCAAATCCTCAGCCCCAAAGCTGCCAACGCCGCACTGAGCGCCGCGCGATCGGTCACAGGCGACGGCGAGGCCTGCATGGAAGTCGGGCCCTTCAATGACGCTGGCCTCGGCCAGGCCGAAGCCCAACTCGACCAAGCCTTGGTGGCGCGCGCCCAGTGGCAGCGCCGTGAGGTCGGCGGCGGTATCCGCTGGGCTGTCTACATGGGCCGCTTTGCCGATTTGCAAGTCATGCGCAGCAAGTTGGATGAACTGACGCGCCTGAAACTGGACGCACAAACCATCACCAGCCCACCCGAGTTGGCGCCGGGCCTGGTGCTGTCACGCCATGACAACAACGAGGCCGCCGACAAGGCCCTGGCCCTGCTCAAAGAGCGTGGCGTGCGCACGGCCCGTGTCGTTGCCCTGCCTGGACCAGTGCCACAACTGTGGCTGCGCATAGAACGCGCTGACGCCGCGTTGCGCGAGCAACTGCGTGGGGTGCGATTGGCGGGCGCTGACGCGGGGTTTGTGGCCTGCCGCTGAAGGCGCCAGGCCACTGACCGCCGAGTGCACTCAGTTCAGAACTCGTACTTGAACGTCACTTGCAGGGCCCACTGTGATTCGCCCTTGACTTGACGCTGTATGTAGTCATCAGCGGCGTCGGCCACGATGTAGACATACTTGCCCTGCGCGTTGAGGCCACCATAGTTGACGAAAGTGCGTTTGCGGCCGCCTGAATTGGTGAAGTCAGGTTCGACAGTGCGGCCCCAGCGCTTGTTCAGCAGGTTGCCAAAATTCAAGATGTCAAAGCTCACCAGGCCCTTGTGCTGTGCTGTGAAGCCCGGCAGCTCTTGAGACAGGCGCACGTCAAAGGTGCTCACGAACGGGGCAAAACTGTTGTTTCGTTTGACCACGGTGCCCCTCGCGTTGTTGAGCGCAGGGTTGGCTTCAACGATCGCCCAGAACCGGTCTTCATTGGTGCGGCTGGTCGCCGAATCGCCACGAAATTCGACTTCGCCAGACTGTGGCGCTGTCGGGATGTACATCAGGTCATTGCCCGACACACCGTCGCCATTGATGTCATTGCGATAGGTCCAGCTGTAGGGCTTGCCCTTGCGGCCTTCATAGAAGACACCGAAGCTAGACTTGTATTTGCCGACAAAGGCCTGCGACCAAGTCAGTGAGGCACTGACACGGTCCTTGACGAGGCTCACCGCGTTCGCCGCCACGTCTTCGTTGGGGTTGAGCACGGGCCGGGCCGTCCAATTCGAATTCGCCACCGAGCTCGTCAACGGACTGACTTCATCAGCATCCGTTCTGGTGTAGGCGACTTGCCATGACAGGCCCTCTTTGGCGGGACTGGTGAGCGACAGCGTGAGGGCGTTGCCGGTGCCCTTGTCGGTGGCCGCAGCGAGCAATACGTTGTTAAAGGCCGAGTTGCTCAAGGCCCGGTTTCTGAACCCCGTACATGCAGCGCCGCTGGTGGTGGTGCCGCCAGTGGCGGTCCAACAGGCCGCGTCATAGCCCTGCGGTGTGTAGAACAAGTCACGTCCATCCGGGCCCTTGCGCGTCGCCGCCCCAAGGTTCAGGTGTTGGTAGTAGATGGCCGTCTTGGTCTTGGTGTGCAGCCACTCGGCGCCCGCCACGAGCCCAGCCCAAGGTAGTTCAGTGTCTAAACCAAGGTTGAGCTTCCAGACTGCTGGCTGTCCCAGACCCTTTTGCAAGTAGTCGACGTTGGCCGCTGGCGACGCGCCGGTGAAGCTGACCGGCTGGCTGTTCACGTTGGTGCTGAACACACCGCCACCGACTGGGCAGGCGGCGAAGCCCAGGGTGCCACAACCAATGATGCGTGTGGCCAGGCCGTTGTTTTGGTAGGGGTTGGTCAACCAAACGTTGGCGGCTGCACCTTGGAACAGACCCAGACCACCGCGCAGTTGCGTCTTTCGTTCGGCCTTGGGATCGAAGATGTAGTTGAAGCCCAGGCGTGGCTGCCAAAGGTCGACACCATCGATGGTCTCTGAGTTGTCAAGTCCAAACCCGCCCGTATTGCGAACCACGGTCGTGCCATTCACACTGCCCGCCACGGTGGGGGCCGCGGCTACTGCGTTGAAGCGCGGCTTGTCGTTGGTGGCCAAGCTGTCAAGCCGTAACCCGGCACTCACCGTGAGCTGCTTGCTGAGGCTCCAGGTGTCCTGCAAGAACAGGCCCGTGTCCTTGAGCGTCCAACGTGCGACGGCATCGTCCAGGGTGCCGCCAGGTGAGGCCACCTGCACCTGATAGGACGTCGGCCGACCCTTGGTGTAGTTTTCCAGGATCGCCTGTTCGATTTGCGCCGCAGTGGCCGTGCCGCAGTTGATGGCGCCAAAGCTGTAGGTGTAGGTGGCCGTGCTGTTCTGGCAACTGAAGGTGTAGTTGCCATAGGTGTTTTGCAAGAAGCCGTTCGTGATCTTGGTGGTGCCGTAGTCGGTGCCAAATTTCACTTCATGCGCGCCACTGGTCCAGGTTGCGCCAAAGTACAGATCCAAGCTCTTGGTGGCGAGCTGGTTGAACTGGCGGCTTTGCTCGGTTCCGAGGTTAAGGAACCGGCTGCCTGTGTTGACGCCGGCGGGTGAGCCAAGAGGCGCGGCACCAGTCACCTGCATCGAGATCGCCGGCAGCACGGAGGTGTTGACTGGCACGCTGTTGTAGTCGCGGTTGGAGACCTTCAATTCGGTCGAGAAATTCGGCGCCCAGTCAGCAAACCACTGCCCTACAACGCTCTCGATGCTCTTGACCTGAGCCCACCACTGCGAGGTCAGCTGCAGCGAGGTGGGCGAAAAGTTGCTGAAGGCGCCGTTGTTGGTATCGCTTTGCTCCGTCTTCGCGTAGCGCAGGTTGGCGCGATGGTTGTCGCTGATGTTCCAGTCGAACTTGATCAAGCTGTCTTTGACCGCCAGATTCGTCGCACCGATGATTTCACCGGCGTCAAACTTGTATTGGCTGGTGGAGACCGATTTGACCGAATTGATCAACGACGGCGAGATCCCCACGTTGGTGAGCGCACTGCCGACCGGGCCGAATTCAGGCTGCGCGCGGTTGCTCTTGAGCTCTTCATAACTGGCAAAGAAAAAGAGCTTGTCCTTGATGATTGGCCCGCCGAGAGTGAGCCCCTTGGTCGACTCCTTGAAGGGTAGAAACTTGAAGTACGTGTCGGTGACCCGGTTGTATCGATCGCCGACAAAGTTGTCGTCGCGATAGACGTAATAAAGGCTGCCCTTGATGTCGTTGGTGCCCGATTTGGTGACGGCGTTGATGTTGACCCCGGTATAGCCTTTTTGCGTGACGTCGTAGTTCGAGACGTTGACCTGCACTGACTGGATGGCGTCGATGGAAATGGGTTGTTTGGAGGTCGGCAGGCCGTTGCCTTCCAGGCCATAGCTGTCACTGATGTTCACGCCGTCAATCGTGACCGTGTTGTAGCGGCTGTTCTGGCCCACGGCAGAGATCTCGCCGCGTTCTTTGTCGGTTTGCGATAGCCGCGGGTCAAGCCGCGCGTAGTCCTGCAAATTGCGCTGCACCGAGGCCAGGGCCGCGAGCTGCTGGCTGCCCAGGTTGGTCCCCGCCCCCATCGCTGAGCTGTTGATCTTGTCTGAGGCACCGCGCCCGGTGACCACGATGACCGCCGTGCTGGCGCTCATCTGCGAGTCCAGCGCCAAGGTCTCGGCCAGTTGCAGGAAAACGCCTTCGCGTTTGTCAGCCTGGCCGCCGCTGCTGATGGTCACCGTATACGGCCCGCCGGCACGCAGGCCGCGCACCAGATAACGGCCATCAGAGTCGGCCGTGGCCGTGTTGGTCGAACCCGATTCGTTGTGGACGATGACGACCTTGGCGCCGGATGCGGGCTTGCCATCCGCCGCGGTGACACGCCCGTTCAGCGCAGAAGTGGTGTTCTGCGCGACAGCTGGGGCAGCCACCACGATGGCGACGGCAGCGCTCAGCAGCGAACGAGTGAACAAGGAAACGTGGTCGCGGGTCATGCGGCTCTCCAAAGTGGTTCAAGGGCGGGCGCCCGGGTTGTACCGGTACCCGACAGAAATTGCAGCGGCGATTGCGACGGCGACTGCATCGGCGATTGCGCAAATGACGGCAAAAGTGAATGCAAAGGTGAATGCAATCCCCATCGCAACCATCATTGCAAGCAGCGAAGCAACGAGGCTTTGTCGTGCAATGGAAAACTCTATCAGGCGGACATGACGCCAGCGTGAATTTGCGCGCCGTGCACGCCCCAGGCAAGCACGACTTGAAAGCTGACGCGGCTTGTGCCAGCAGTGGCTGTCGAAGTGCTCGTTTGTTGCCGATCAGCGGTCGCCCCGCCCTCACGGCTCAGCTGAGCTCAGCGCAGCGCAGCGGGCGGCGGTAGCGGGCGCGCTTTAGGCGGCCCTGCAATGGCTGCGCCCATGGCCGCCAAGCGGGCTTGTGCCAACCCTGCCAAAGCACTGGGTGCGACAGGCGCCGTCGATGAAAACGGCGTGATGAAGTCACGCACCAATCCAACGTAATGTGGAACGTTGCCAAAGGGTCCACCCAGCCCATACACACCATTCATGACAAAAGTCGCGTCGGGCTGGACGACGACACCGAGGTGGATGCCCGTGCTGGCGTAGTAGCGGTAGATAAAAGGCGCGGCACTTTGGGTCACGGGACGGTCGGGGAAGTATTCGGGAAAGTGGCGCTCACCAAAGTCCATCAACTGACGTGCCGCTTCTGCCAAGGAATCGGGTGCCAAAGTGGCCTGCACAGCAGCGGCGGCGTCCAGCATGCCGGCACCGCACACGCTGGTCGTGCAGTAACACTGCAACTGGTCTGTGCCATCGGGCAAACGGCAAACAGGCACTGGCGCGGGGTCTGTGCCGTTGTCGGCACC
>JAYVRO010000156.1:0-6813 GCA_043776165.1 Rubrivivax sp.
GCGACGCCTTGGACCCCAAGCTGCGGGGGCTGGAATGAGCAACATGCTGTTGAGTATTCAAGACCTGAAAGTGCACTTTCGCATGGGCAAGGGCGAGCGCGCCCATGCCGTGGGGCGCGAGGAATCTGGCAATAGCCTTGGCGTGAGTTTCGACGTGCCTGAAAACAGCACCGTGGCGCTGGTGGGTGAGTCGGGTTCAGGCAAAAGTGTCACCGCCATGTCGGTGCTCAATTTGCTGCCCGACAACGCCGTGCGTTCGGGTCAGGTCCTGTGGATGGGCCGCGACTTGTTGCAGGCCAACATGCGCGATTTGCAAGCCATTCGCGGCAAAGAGATTGCCTGCGTTTTTCAAGACCCGATGAGCTCGCTCAACCCCGTGTTCAGCGTGGGCCAGCAGCTCACCGAGCCGCTCATCAAGCACATGGGCTTGTCGCGCAGCCAGGCTTGGGCACGCGCCGAAGCGCTCATGGGCGAAGTCGGCATCCCCGAGCCCAAGCGGCGTTTGACCTCGTACCCGCACGAAATGTCGGGCGGCCAGCAGCAGCGCGTGATGATCGCCATGGCGCTGGCCTGCGAGCCCAAACTGTTGATCGCCGATGAGCCCACCACGGCGCTGGACGTGACCATCCAGCGCCAGATCATCGAACTCTTGGCGGGCCTGAAAACCAAGCACGGCATGAGCGTGCTGTTCATCAGCCACGACCTGGGTTTGGTGGGCGAAATTGCCGACCACGTGGTGGTGATGCGCGAAGGCACGGTGCGCGAGCAAGGCCCCGTGGCGCAGATTTTTGCCAACCCGAAAGACGCCTACACCAAGGCGCTGCTGGCCTGCCGCCCGAGCCTTACTGACACCGCTGCGCGACTGATGGTGATTGACGACCACATTGCCGGGCGCGCTGCACAACAAGTGGCCAAAGCCAAAGACGAGAACGCGCCGGTGGTGCTGGAAGTAAGGTCCCTCGCCAAGAGTTTTTGGCTGCGCCAAGGCGTGTTTGGCAAGCGCGAATTCAAGGCCGTGCAAGACGTTAACTTTCGACTTAAGAAGGGCCACACCTTGGGCGTGGTGGGTGAATCAGGTTCGGGCAAAACCACCATGGGCTTGACGCTGCTGCGCTTGCATGAACCGACTGCCGGTGAAGTGATCTTTGACGGCCAAAACTTGCTCACCTTGGCAGACCGCGAACGCCAGGCCATGCGCAAACGCATCCAGATCGTTTTTCAAAATCCCTACGCCAGCCTGAACCCGCGCTTCACCATTGGGCAAACATTGATCGAGCCCATGACCATCCACGGCATGGGCGCCAGCACCGCAGAGCGCGAAAAGCGTGCGCGCAGCTTGCTAGAAAAAGTCGGCCTCGATGGCCGCGCTTTTGGCAAGTACCCGCACGAGTTTTCAGGCGGGCAACGCCAGCGTGTGGCGATTGCGCGCTGCCTAACCTTAGAGCCCGAAGTGCTGGTGCTCGACGAAGCCGTGAGTGCCCTGGATGTGAGCGTGCAGGCTCAGGTTCTTAACCTTCTACGTGACCTGCAAGACGAGTTCGGCCTAGCCTACGTTTTCATCAGCCACGACCTGGCCGTGGTGAAGTTCATCAGCGACGAGGTGCTGGTGATGAAAGATGGCATCGTCGTCGAGCAAGCCAGTGCGGCGCAAATCCTGGCGGCACCGAAAGAGGAATACACGCGCAACTTGCTGGCGGCTATTCCGCGAGGGTACCGAGCGGCGGCTTGACGGACGGTCACGGGCAACGAGGTCCCTTTCGGCCTGAACCCGCCGATTCACGCCGTCGACTTCGGTGCCAGCGTGGCCAGCGCCTGTGCCGCCCTTGTTTGCCAGCCTTTGCCGCTGGATCGCCAGGCGGCAAGCACTTCGGGGTCTAGGCGCAAGGTCACGGGTGCTTTATGGACAGCCTGCGCGGGTCTACCACCTGCGCGTCGGGCCATGATCTGCTCTGGCGTATTCACGCGGCCAACGCCTGTCAAGCCCTCCTCAATGGATCGCAGTAGCGCCTCCTCAAACTTGCCCATTTCAGGGTCGGCGTTGGGTGTGAATTCTTGCTTGTGCATCAAATTTCTCCTTGATTTTCAGAAGCACCTCAGGGCGGATGTTGTCGAACTTGGGGCGTCGAGATTGGGTCTATACCTCGCGCAACGCCTGGCCGACGCTTGCAAGCATCAGGCACAGGGTCATGGGCTTGATGGATGATTCGATGAAGCCGCGCGAGAGATAAAAACGCCGGGCCTGTTCCGAAAGGGCGTGCACCAGCAGCGCGGTGACGCCTGCGATGTCGGCGGCCTGAATCGCACGCCGGATGGCGTCGTTCAGCAATGCAGTGCCAATGCCCTTTTGATGGTGGTCTTTGTGGATGGCCAGGCGGCCGAGCACGAGCACGGGCACCGGGTCGGGCCGATTGCGCTTCAGGCTGGCCGGCGCTTGTGCGTGGCCAATGGCACCAGCGGCCAGGCGGTAGTAGCCGATGACGGTGTCGCCCTCGCACACGACGTAGGTGCGGGACGAGCCGTTGGCTTGATTCTTCCTTGCGCGTCGTTTGAGCCAGTCGTCCAGTGAGGGATCGCCACAGCCGAAGTCGGCGAGCCGGTGTTTGTCGGCCAGCGGTTGCGGCGCCGAAAGCATCGGCGCCGTCACTTCGCCCGCAGGCTTGCGGCTTTGCCCTTGGCGGCTGCCGTGTCCCAAGGCGCGCGGGCCTTGAGGGTGCGGCGCAGGCGGTCAGTCGGCGCGGGCGGCTTGTCGAGCAGGGCCTGGAAGGCAGCAAAGCTCTTTGCATCCAGCGCGAAGTAGGTCTGATCGAGCAGCACGTCCTCGGCCTGCCTGCAGGCGGCTTCGAGCATGAAGTCAGAGCGGCTGCGGCCAAGGCGGTCGGCAGCCTGGTCGATCAGGTCGCGCTGACCGGCCTTGGCGCGGATGCTGATCGTGACGGGTTCTTGGGTCTGGGCCATTGGGCGCCTTTCGCGTATTGCGTTCGTGATTGCAATAATGTATGTCGTTTGTCCATACATTGACAAGCTGAAGTCTACTCAAGCATGAGCTCAAGCAACGACTGAACGCGGTGCATCGATAGGGGCGTTGAGGTCAGGTCTTGGCTTTTTGGATGAACGCCAACACCGCCTCTGCCGTGCGCGCTGGCTGATCGCTGTGCAGCCAGTGGCTGGCACCTGCGATCTCTATCAACTTGGCACCAGGTATGCGTGCCGCCAGCACACGCGCGTTCTTCGGGGGTATCACGAGGTCCTGCGCGCCGTGCAGCAAGAGCGTCGGGCAGCGCAGGCTGGGTAGCTTGTAGTACGAAGTCCAGCTCATCTAACCGTAGAGCTGCGCTTGGTAGCCGCGCAACGTGGGGTAGTCAGCCAGCGGCACCAGGTTGTCTTCTTCAACCACCTCGTCGGGTGTGCTGCTGGCATAGGTGAAGGGCCGCATTGCCGCCAAGCTGTCTTCGGGCGACGCGTCGCCGTTGCTGAACAGCCATTGCCAGACATGCTGCGTCGCCAGCACGGCAGGCGCGCCGCCGCAGTTGGTGGCCATCAAGGTCAGGCCGCGAACGCGGTCTGGGCAATCATGGCGCCCATCGACATGCCGACCACATGGGCGCTGGTCTCGCCTGCGGCACCCAGCACAGCGGCCACGTCGGCAGCCATGGTTGATACGCGGTGCACCAGGGCGTGCCGCGCCTCGGTTTGGCCCACACCGCGGTTGTCCAGCAAGATACGCGGTGGCGGTCATGGCGCAGGCCTTGGAGCTTGCCCAGCCGTTCGTCCAGCGCCTCAAAGTCGGTGCGAGACGGCAGGTTGGCCGCCGCCAGCGAGGCCTGCGCAAATTCAGAGAACTGCCGGTGCGCCATGCGCATCTCGTCGACCTGGCGTTCGACCCTGCCCCCGGGCCTTGGGGTCTTTGAGCATCTTTGACATGCTCTCGCTCCGCTGCCCCTCTGACTTGGTGAGCCAGTCGCGCCACATCGCCAACGGGCTCATGGCGTTCCAATCAAACTCCGTGCTCATGCAGCCACCCCTGCTGCTGCCCCTGACACCACCCCGGCCTTCAAGATGACGCGGCCACGCACGCGGCCAGCGCGCAGGTCGTCCAGCGCCTGCGTGGCCTGGGCCAGCGGCTGCTCGGTGAGCGGCATATCGGGCAACACGCCGGTACCGGCCAAGGCCATCAGTTCTTGCATTTCGCCGAGCGAGCCAACGTAAGAGCCAATCACGCTCACCGCTTTCATCGACACCATGGCCGGCACGAGCGTTGTCGAGCCCCCAAGCAAGCCCACGCACACCAGCTTGCCGCCCTTGCGCAAGGCGCCAAAACCAAAGTTGAACGATGAGCCCGCGCCGACAAAGTCCACCACCGCTGCGACACCGCCTGTGGCTTTCATCAAGGCCTTCAGCGCGCCTTCGGCCGTGGGGTCGATGAGCTCGCCAGCACCCGCTGCACGGGCAATGTCCCACTTGCTTTGGTCGATCTCCACCACGATGGGCGCCACGCCAAACATCTGCTTGGCCAGGCGAATGCCCGACAGACCCACGCCACCCGCACCAATGATCACCAGTGGGTCTTGCAAGCCAATGGGGCCGGCTTTTTTGAGCGCGCTGTAGGCGGTGAGGCCCGAGCAGGCGAAGGTGCAGGCCTGCTCTTCGCTGAGCTGGCCGTACCCGAGCAAGTACTTGGCGTGCGGCACCACCACGTGGTCGGCAAAACCGCCATCGCGGTGAACGCCCAAGGCCTGCGGCGCATTGCACAGATGCTCGTTGCCAGCGGCGCACAACGAACACTTGCCGCAGCCGATCCACGGGAACACGACGCGGCGGTCGCCGACCTTGACGCCCTGGGCATCCGGGCCCACTGACACCACCGTCCCTGCAATTTCATGGCCCAAGGTGCGCGGGGGTTTGACAGCGCGGGTCATGTCGAGCTTGGCGTCGCCACCGAGGTCGAAATAGCCGTCGTGCAAGTGCACGTCGCTGTGGCACACGCCGCAGCTGCCGACTTTGACAATCACCTCGCTGCCCTGGGGCTGCGGGGTGTCGCGCATGACTTGTGACAGAGGGCGACCGAAGATCTCGACTTGATAGCTCAGCATGGGAATCTCCTGATGAATGATTGAAAAAAATGAACGTGGCTTGGGCTGCTCAGACACCCAAGAAACTGGCCAGCTCGGTGCTGTTGGCAAGGGCCTGCGACGCCCCGGCCATCACGACCTGGCCCTTTTGCAAGACAACGCCGCGGTCACTGTGGGCCAGCACTTTGCGATAGTCACGGTCGACGATCAGGGTGGCGATACCGTCTTGGCGGATCTGGCCGATGACGCGCCAGATCTCGGCCACGATCAGCGGCGCCAGGCCTTCGGTGGCTTCGTCCAAGATGATCAGATCGGGCTGCGTCATCAACGCGCGGCCGATGGACAACATCTGCTGCTCACCACCTGACAGTTCGCTGCCCAGATTGGCGAGGCGTTCGGCCAAGCGTGGGAAGGTTTTGAGCACACGCTCGTAGGTCCAGCCCTGGCTGCTGTTTTTGCCGCCCTCGCCAACGGGCTTGGCCGCCATCACCAGGTTTTCGCGCACGGTGAGGTTCGGGAACACGCCCCGGCCTTCGGGCACATAGGCCACGCCTCGACGCGCCACCTCGTGCGGCTTGGCCTTGGAGACATCGGCGCCAAAAAGGTGAATGCGGCCGTCGCGCTGCGCGACGTGGCCCAGCAGGGTGCGAATGAGCGTGCTCTTGCCCATGCCGTTGCGCCCCAAGAGGCCCACTGTTTCGCCCCGCGCAATGGAAAGGTCAATGCCATGCAGCACGTGGCTAGAGCCGTACCACGCGTGGATGCCAATGGCTTCGAGAATGGTATCTGGCGTCAGCATGTCAGTCGTGCCCCAAATAAGCGGCCTGCACTTCGGCGCTGTTGCGTATGAAGTCGGGCGTGCCCGACGCGATGACGGCGCCGTTGACCATCACGGTGATGCAGTCGGCCACGCGGAACACGGCTTCCATGTCATGCTCGACCAGCAAAATGGCGTGGCGCGATTTCAACTCGGTCAGCAGAGCCAACATGCGTTCGGTTTCTTCGGCGCCCATGCCCGCCAGCGGCTCGTCCAGCAACAGCACCTGCGGCGCGGTGGCCAGGCACATGGCGATCTCCAACTGCCGCTTCTGGCCGTGGCTCAAGAGGCCGGCGGGGCGCTGCGCCACGTCGGCCAGGCCCACGCGTGCCGTAACTTCACGCGCCGTGTGGTTGCTGGCCTCGCAGTTGCTGGCGCTCTGCCACCAGGCCCAGGGTTTCTGCAGCGTGGCCTGGGCGGCCAGGCGGCAGTTCTCGTGCACGGTGAAGGTCGGGTAGATCGTCGTGCGCTGGTAGCTGCGGCCAAGGCCGGCACGGGCGCGGCGCGGTTGCGTCCAGGCCGTGACGTCTTCGCCCATCAGTTGTACCTGGCCGCCGCTGGGTGGGAATTCGCCGGACAGGATGTTGATGAGCGTGCTCTTGCCCGCACCATTGGTGCCGATGACGGCATGCACCTGGCCACGCTGCAGTTCGATGCTGACGCGGTCCACGGCCACCAGACCGCCCCAGCGCTGCGTGATGTCCACGCCCTTGAGCAAGACATCCTGCAAACCCGCGCTCATGGCCGAACTCACGGCGGCACTCATGGCTGCACGCCCCGCCGGGAGGCGCGGCCGATCAGCCGGTCTCGCCACTGCTGCGGCAGCCCCACCAAGCCCTTGGGCAGCAGCGCCACGCTGGCGATGATGGTCAGGCCCAGGCCCAGGGTCCAGTGTTTGGCAAAGTTGCCGAAGATCGCTTCGCTCTT
>JAYVRO010000157.1:0-2109 GCA_043776165.1 Rubrivivax sp.
CCAAGGCACCGCAGCGAATGTCTCAGTGTTGTTGATGGTGGTGGGTTTGCCGTACAAGCCAAAGCTTGCCGGGAACGGCGGCTTGAACCTGGGCTGGCCCTTTTTGCCTTCTAACGATTCAAGCAAGGCAGTTTCTTCACCGCAGATGTAGGCGCCAAAGCCGTGGTACGCATGCAACTGAAAGTCGAAACCACTGCCCAGAATCTTGTCGCCCAAATAGCCTGCGGCGCGCGCTTCTTGCAACGCTTCTTCAAAGCGTTCGTAGACTTCAAAAATCTCGCCATGAATGTAGTTGTAGGCGATCTTCACACCCATCGCGTAACCAGCAATGGCCATGCCTTCAATCACCATGTGCGGGTTGTAGGCCAACAAATCACGGTCTTTGCAGGTGCCTGGTTCACCCTCATCTGAATTGCAGACCAAGTACTTCGCACCAGGGAATTGGCGCGGCATGAAGCTCCACTTCAACCCCGTTGGGAAGCCCGCGCCGCCCCGCCCGCGCAGGGCACTGAGTTTGAGCTCAGCAATGACTTGGTCCGGCGTGAGGCCGGTACCACCGTCAAGCCCCAAGATCTTTTTGAGCGCTGTATAGCCACCGCGTGAAACGTAATCTTGCAATCGCCAATTGCCACCGTTCAAACCGGCATAAATCTGTGGATTGATGTGGCGCCCATGAAAACAAGTCTCATGGCCTTGGGCTTTGAATCTGGACAGGTCGAGCATGTTCAGCCTTCGGCCTTCAAGGCAGCAATCAGTTCATCGAGCCGCTCGTTGGTCATGAAACTCAGCATCTCTCGGTCGTTGAACAACAAGACGGGCGAATCGGCGCAGGCGCCCAAACACTCACTCGGTTGCAGCGTTATCAGGCCATCGGTTGTCGTGCCATAAGGCTCCACGCCCAAAGTGCTGCAAAGGTGCTGCATGGCGCGTTCGCCGTCGCGCAATTGGCAGGGTAGATTGGTGCAGACATTCAACTTGTATTTGCCCAACTTTTGCTGGTTGAACATGTTGTAGAAAGTCGTTACCTCATGCACGGCAATCGGCGCCATGCCCAGGTGCGCGGCAATACCGTCCTCAGCCTCAGATGAGACAAAACCTTGTTCTTGTTGCACGACGGCCAAACAGGCCATCACGGCGGACTGCTTCTGGTCGGCTGGGTATTTAGCAACTTCTTTGTCGAAGCGCGCAATGGTCGCGGTGCTGAACGTCATCGATCAATCTCGCCAAACACAATGTCCATGGTGCCGATGATGGCCACGGCGTCGGCAATCATGTGGCCCCGCGCCATCTCGTCCAATGCCGCCAGATGTGGGAAACCCGGCGCACGAATCTTCAGGCGATAAGGTTTGTTGGCCCCGTCGCTGACCAAGTAAATACCAAACTCACCTTTGGGATGTTCCACTGCGGCATAAGCCTCGCCCTCAGGCACGTGCATGCCTTCAGTGAAGAGTTTGAAGTGGTGGATCAATTCCTCCATGTTGGACTTCATGTCAACACGCGAAGGGGGCGCCACTTTGTGGTTGGCGCTGATCACCGGGCCGGGGTTGGCGCGCAGCCACGCAGAACATTGCTGCACGATGCGATTGGCTTGCCGCATTTCTTCAATGCGTACCAAATAGCGGTCGTAGGTGTCGCCGTTCACACCCACCGCAATGTCGAAATCCATGCGGTCATAGACGTCATAGGGCTGCTTTTTTCGCAAGTCCCACTCGACGCCTGAGCCACGCAGCATCGGACCCGTGAAGCCGAGATTCAAAGCACGCTCCGGCGTGACCACACCAATGCCCACCGTGCGTTGTTTCCAGATACGGTTGTCGGTGAGCAAGGTTTCGTAATCGTCAACGTTTTTGGGAAAACGTTTGCAGAAATTGTCGATGAAGTCGAGCAACGAGCCTTGGCGGTTCTCGTTCAGGGCCGTGATGGCGCGCTGGTTCTTGATGCGGCTGACCTGGTACTGCGGCATGCTCTCGGGCAAGTCGCGGTAGACCCCACCCGGACGGAAATAGGCCGCATGCATGCGCGCACCTGAAACCGCTTCATACATGTCGAAGATGTCTTCACGTTCACGGAAGCAGTAGATGAGGATGTTCATCGCACCGCAGTCCAGGC
>JAYVRO010000158.1:0-6800 GCA_043776165.1 Rubrivivax sp.
CGCATCAACAAAGAAGTGCTGAATTTCGGTGTTGTTTTTGTTGTGGCGGGCCTGGCCTTCAAGCTCGGCGCTGTGCCCTTCCACATGTGGGTGCCCGACGTGTACCAAGGTGCGCCGACGGCGGTGACCTTGCTCATGGGCGCTGCGCCCAAGTTTGCCGCCTTTGCCATCACCATCCGCCTGCTTGTAGAGGGCCTCTTGGGCCTGGCGGTGGAGTGGCAGCAAATGCTCATGGTGCTGGCCGTGGGTTCGCTCTTTGTGGGCAACATTGCCGCCATTGCGCAAACCAATCTCAAGCGCATGCTGGCCTATTCCACCATCGCGCAGATGGGCTTTGTTCTGCTCGGTTTGTCGGCCGGTGTGGTCAACGGCAACACCTTGTCAGCGGGCAATGCCTACAGCTCGGCCCTGTTCTACATCGTGGCCTACGTGCTCACGACGCTCGGCACCTTCGGCATGATCTTGTACCTGTCGCGCCAAGGGTTTGAGTCTGAAGACATCAGTGATTTTGCGGGCCTTGCGCAGCGTCGCCCTTGGGCCGCGGGTGTCATGAGCGTGTTCATGTTTTCGCTCGCTGGTGTGCCGCCCATGGTCGGGTTCTACGCCAAGCTCGCCGTGCTGCAGGCTGTTGTCAGTACCGACGTTGCAGCTTACCTGTGGTTGGCAGTTTTGGCTGTGTTGCTGTCGCTTGTCGGGGCCTACTACTACCTGCGTGTCGTCAAAGTCATGTTCTTCGATGAGCCCACCCAGGCCGAACCCATCGTGGCCACGCAGGGCGTCACCGCCTTGCTAGCAGCCAATGGCGCGGCCGTGCTGCTCTTTGGCGTGTTGCCGGATGGTTTGATGGGCATGTGCCGTGACGCCATCGTCAAAGCGCTCACAACCTGATGCGCCCTTGGCCCCGACGTCACCCAACACCCTATGCAGGACGATTCCCACCTGATTGAGACGCGAGTCAGCAGCAACGTACTCGCTCGCGGTAATTTTCTTGATGTTCGACGTGATCAGGTGCGATTGCCCACAGGTGGTTTGGCCTCGCGCGAATACATCGTGCACCCAGGAGCCGTGGCTGTTTTGCCGATCTTGGACGATGGCCGCATCGTGCTCGAACGCCAGTTTCGTTACCCCTTGGGCCGCGTGATTCTGGAAATACCTGCAGGTAAGCTCGACCCTGGCGAAGCACCTTTGCAATGCGGCCAACGCGAACTGCGTGAAGAGACCGGCTACGTGGCCAAAGAATGGGCTCGCGCGGCTGAAATCAACAACGCCCCGGCCTATTGCGACGAGGTCATCCACATCTGGTTCGCCCGTGGTTTGACTCTGGGTGAACGCGCACTGGACGACGGCGAATTCATCGATTTGTGTCTCTTGACGGCTGACGAATACGACGCCAAAGCCGCCAGCGGTGAGATCACCGACGTCAAGACACTCATCGCCTTGCAATGGCTGCAACGCTGGCGCAGCGGCGCATGGCCGCTGCACTGGCAAACCCTTTGATCCCCGAGTGAACGGCGCAGCCCTCAGGCCATGAAAGTTCTCGACCTGCGTTGTAGCAACGGCCATGCTTTTGAAGGCTGGTTTGGCTCCGAAGACGACTTTCTTCAGCAAAACGGCGCTGGCCGCATTGAGTGCCCGATGTGCGCTGACACCGTGATCACACGCTTGCTCAGCGCGCCGCGTTTGAACCTGTCAGGGGCCCGGGAGCCTGGGCCCCAAAAAGACAGCCCAACCGACGCCAGCACCACCACGGCGGTGGCCACAACGGCCACTGCTGTGCCACCAAGCAACCTGCCAGCAGCCGCTGACATGCAGGCCATGTGGTTGCAAGCCGTGCACCACGTGATGGCCAATACCGAGGACGTGGGACGCCATTTTCCAGAAGTAGCGCGCCGCATTCACTACGGCGAAACACCTCAGCGCGCGATCCGCGGTGCAGCCACTTTTGACGAGCGCCTGGCTTTGCAGGAAGAGGGTATCGATGTGATGTCGCTGCCCATGCCGCACGCGCTCAAAGGGCCGGTGCAGTAGGGTCTGCGCCCCATCAAGTCTCAATACCCAGCACGCGACCTGGATTCATGCGGTTCGAGGGGTCCAGCGCACGTTTGATGCTGCGCATCATGGCCAGCGCGACGGCTGACTTGCGCTGCACCAGTTCATCGCGTTTGAGCACGCCCACACCGTGTTCGGCCGATATCGAGCCGCCGAGCGCACAAACAGCGTCGTACACGATGGCGTTCATCGCATGCTCCTGGTCATCCAAGAACGTTTTGCCATCCACGCCCGCGGGTGCCTGCACGTTGTAGTGCAGGTTGCCATCACCGAGATGACCAAAGTTCACCAACTGGATGCCACTCATGTGGCGGGTTAACGCAGCGTCGGTGTCACGCACAAAGGCCGGTATGGCCGACACGGGCAATGAGATGTCATGCTTGATGTTGTGGCCTTCCATGCTCTGCGCCAAAGGAATGGACTCGCGCACCTGCCACAGCGCCGCCGTTTGTGTGAGGCTCTCGGCCACCACTGCGTCGCTGATCGTGCCGGCTTCCAAGGCGGCGCCCAACAAGGCTTCAAAGCGCGCCCGGGCCGATGCTTCGTCATCGGTGGCACTCTGCTCCAACAACACCGTCCACGGTGCATCTGGCAAAGGCCGGGGCAGGGCGGGGAAGTGTTTGGCGACCAAGGCCAGCGCATGCGCCCCCATCATCTCGAAGCCCGTGAGCGCAGGCCCCAAGTGCCGACGTGCGAGGCTCAACAAGGCCACGCAATCGTCCACCGTTGCGCAGGCCGCCATGGCCGTGGTGGTGGCGGCAGGCAAGGGGCTGAGCTTCATGGTGGCGGCTGTGATGATGCCCAAGCTGCCTTCACTGCCGATGAACAAGTCGCGCAAGTCGTAACCCGTGTTGTCTTTGCGCAGGCCCGACAGGCCCTGCCATATCTCGCCCTCAGCCGTCACCACTTCCAGGCCAAGGCAGAGCTCGCGCGCATTGCCGTATCGCAGCACTTGCGTGCCGCCAGCGTTGGTCGACAAATTGCCGCCAATGGTGCAAGTGCCCTGGGCCGCCAGGCTCAAGGGGAACAATAACCCCTGCTCGCGCGCGCTTAGTTGAAGGGCCTGCAAGATGCAGCCCGCCTCCACCGTCATCGTCAGATTCGCTACGTCAATGCCCCGCACGCGGTTCATTCGCTGAAGGCTCAGCAGCACTTGCGTGCCACTCTCATCAGGCACCCCACCGCCCACCAAACCTGTGTTGCCCCCTTGCGGCACGATGCTCAGGCCCTGCGCGGCACAGGCCCGAATGACGGCGGCCACTTCATCGGTGCTTCCCGGGCGAACCACCGCCAACGCGCGGCCCCGCCAGCGGCGGCGCCAGTCACTCTCCCAGGCTGAAAGGTCACCTTCAGACAAGACGTTGGAAGGGCCCACGATGACGCGAAATGCGTCAAGCGCTGCAGGTGTCGACGATGGGTTTGCCGCTTGGGTCATGTGAAAGTTGCAGTCGAGAACACTGTCGATGGAGTGTCAAGGCGTGACGCCCGGCAAGGGGTGTTTCAAGCGCCAGCGGATGTACGCCGTGACGGCGGCAAACACGGCCAGGCTCAACACCACTTCAGCGAGCGCCAGGCCCTGAGAAATGCCCTTGTCACCCCACGCACGCACAACGCCCTCGATGAAATAGAGCCACACCAAGAGGCTCAACCAACGGTAGGTATAGAGGCGATGGCGCCACAAACCCAGGGCACACAAGAGCAGCGGCAACACCTTCAAAGCCAAGGTGCCGCGGCCCGTGGGGGCCCACCAAAGCTCCCACAAGAAACACAACGCGACCAAGGCGGCTACGCAGGCTAAGGTGAAACGTTGTAGTCGTAACACCATGGCACTGGGCGGCTGGGCAGGGTTCATGCGGCATGATAGCCAGCATGTCACGCTCGCTCGTCCCAAACGCTCCGGCCATGTCCCTTCGCAGGGTTTTGTCGTGGGCAGAACTTCAGCGTCATTGGCAGGGCCTGCGTCATTGGCCTTGGCTGGAGACGCTGCACACGTTGCGTGTGCGTTTTCGCGAAGACCAACTTTCGCTCACCGCCAGCAGTTTGACCTTCACCACCCTCATTGCCCTGGTGCCCATGCTCACCGTGATGCTTGCGGTGTTCTCAGCCTTTCCGTTGTTTGCTTCGTTCGAAGGCGCGCTAGAAAAGTACTTTTTGCAAGCCCTGGTGCCCGACAGCATCGGCAAGCCGGTGCTGCGCGCGTTGACGCAATTTGCTGCCAAAGCCAGCCGCATGGGTACCTTGGGCTTGACCCTGTTTGTGGCCACAGCGCTGGCCATGGTCTTCACCATCGACCGCACTTTGAACGCCATCTGGCGGGTGCCCAAAGCCAGGCCTTGGGGCCAACGAGTGCTGGTGTACTGGGCTGTACTCACCTTGGGCCCCTTGTTGTTGGGTGTGAGTTTGACGATGACCTCTTACGCCATTTCGGCGGGTAGTGGCATGGTGGCCGCGATGCCGGGTGGCTTGCGCCTGCTACTGGCCTGCATCGAATTCACATTGCTTGCATCGGCCATGGCCGGGCTCTTCCACTACGTGCCTAACACCTTTGTGCGCTGGCGCCACGCCTGGGCGGGCGCACTGTTCACTGCTGCGGGTCTGGAAGCGGCCAAGACTTGCCTCACCTGGTACGTGCAATCGGTGCCCACCTTCTCAGCTGTTTACGGCGCCTTCGCCACGTTGCCGATCTTGCTGCTGTGGATTTATCTGGGTTGGGTCATCGTTTTGTTGGGCGCCGTGGTGGCGGCCTACGCACCCAGCTTGCGCGCGGGTTTGAAGTCCGAAGACACCCGCGCGGGCGCTCGCTTTAGCTTTGCGCTAGCGCTCTTACGCCTCTTGCGTACAGCACGCGGCACGGCGCAGGCGGGGCTGGTCAGCGACGAGCTGACGATGCATCTGGGCCGCGACCCGCTGCTGGTGCAAAGCATGGTCGATCAACTCGTGCAACTCGGCTGGGTGGGTCGCATCGACGAAGCCGGTGCCCAGCGCTGCGTGCTCTTGTGTGACCCGGCAAGCACGCTTGTGGCGCCACTGGTCGACACCCTTCTGTTCGGTGAGGACATGGCCGCCACGGCCTTTCGCCAGGCGGCTGGCTTTGAGCGCATGAGCCTGGCTGAGGCATTGGGCGATTGAACGTTCGACTGCGCGTTCTTGGTTGTCGAAATGTTGCCAAACTACCCCACGGTAGACTCCGCGCCCAAGGAAAAACGATCCATGAACTACACGATTGAATGCGAACTGGAAGTCGATGGCCGTTGGCTGGCAGAAGTGCTTGAACTACCCGGTGTGCTGACCTACGGCGCAACCAAAGATGAGGCCATTGTCAAAGCCGAGACACTGGCCTTGCGGGTCATCGCTGAACGCCTTGAGCAGGGTGAAGCCAGGCCGACGAACATCAGCATTGCTCTGCCCGTGGCGGTATGAATCAGTGGCCGTCTAAGAAGGCTCGGCTTGTCCTTTCTGCGTTATTGAAATTGGGCTGGTCCGTCAAACGGCAGACTGGATCGCACCGAACACTCAGCCGCGCAGGCTGGACAGACTTCACGTTCGCCTTCCACGACGGTGAAGAGCTTGGCCCTCGAATTTTGGCAAGAGTTGCCAAGCACACTGGGCTCACCCCAGAAGATCTGTAACGTCGTACCCGGGCGAGGACTAACGCTCGTTCAAGCGGAGCGCGAACGGCCGACCACCAGGCCCGGGCCGGTGGTACGCCGTACCTATTCAACGACCCGGGTCTGGCGTCCTGCCATCGTTTATTGCTTACCTCAAACGTTGATTGACTCGTCTATCCGGGTGGCGCAACGTGCTCGCGCGCTCGATCAGTCGCTGCGCGTTGCGAGACGTCGGTACCTCCACTCACAGACACACCTCAAATCAAGGAGCCTGAAGCCGACCAAAACGTGGCTTGAATTGGCAATCAAATGCGACAACTAGTCTGACTCAGGGGGAGTGGGGCGAGGACGCGAAGGCCTACTGGCGCGCGACACAGGTTTCGCGGCAAGAGCCGTGATGCTGCCGTTGGCATGCCCCAAGAGGGGAATTCGCATCTCGCAGAGTTTCGAACGACCTCTGCTCGGTCCTCAGCTTAGGCTATTTGCTACTGTCTGAGGCGAAGCGACGCGACCCAATCCTTGAGGGCTCGGATGTCTTGACGAACATCAGATGGCGGCGGTGGGGCAGCGTTGCGCACCGGATGGACCATGAGCGTCAACGATGTCGCAGCATCTCTTGAAGCCAGCGGCAAACGCATCACAGTTGGTGGTGGTCAGAGCGCTGGCCTTCTTGGGTCCCCCTGCAAGGCCTTCACTCAGGCTCAATGCGCGCCGCACGAATCACCACGCCCCAACGTTTGACTTCACTGGCCAACAGCGCGCCCGCTTGCTCTGGCGTGCTGCTCTGCAAACGCATGCCCAGTTTGTTCAGCCGCTCTTGCACGGCAGGGCTGGCAAGGGCGTCGCGCGCTGCGCGGTTGAGCTTGTCGATGACCTCGGCGGGCGTGCCCACCGGTGCGGCCAGCGCATTCCAAGACGCCACGTTGTAGCCAGGCACGCCGGCCTCGGTCACCGTGGGCGTTTTGGGCAGGGCGGGGTTGCGTTTGTCAGACGACACGGCCAGCACTTTCACGTCGCCCGATGCCGTTTGCGCCAGCATGGGGCCAACGATCTCGAAGGCCAGATGGACTTCACCGGCACGCAAGGCGGTTTGCACCGCTGGCGTGCCTTTGTAGGGCACGATGAGCAGGTCCACACCGGCCG
>JAYVRO010000159.1:0-6791 GCA_043776165.1 Rubrivivax sp.
TGGCGAGTTGTTTTGCGCAATACGACGACCCGCTGCTCGAAGAAAGTGGCCTCGTTCGCGCTTCACAAGACAGCGATGGCGACACCGACAAACAAACCGATCGCAAACGCTACGACTGGTTTCGTTCGCGTGTGATGTTCCCCATCCGCGCAGTGCAAGGCGAGGTCATTGGTTTTGGTGGGCGTGTCTTGGACGACAGCAAACCCAAGTACATGAACTCGCCCGAGACGCCTGTTTTCAGCAAAGGGCGCGAGTTGTACGGCCTCTTCGAAGCACGCCAAGCCATCCGGGAGCGTGGCTATGTGCTGGTGGTGGAAGGCTACATGGATGTTGTGGCCTTGGCGCAGTCGGGCTTTGCCAATGCCGTCGCAACCCTGGGCACAGCCTGCACCCCAGAGCATGTGCAAAAGCTCTTTCGATTCACTGACGCGGTGGTCTTCAGCTTTGACGGCGATGCTGCGGGTCGCCGTGCCGCAGCCCGCGCGCTGGAGGCGTCACTGCCACATGCTGACGATCTGAGAAGTGTCAAATTCTTGTTCTTGCCAGCCGAGCACGACCCCGACAGTTTTGTCCGCGAACGCGGTGCTGCCGATTTCGAGCGCGCGGTTGCGAGTGCCGTTCCTTTGTCACGTCAATTGTTGGAACTTTCGTCTGAGGGCGCCGAGATCGACACGGCAGAAGGCCGAGCTCGCATGCTGGCCCAAGCCAAACCGTTGTGGGAACTTTTGCCCGATGGAACGCTGCGCGACCACGTGCTCGGTGACATCGCCGAGCGCGCCCGTTTGCCGCGCGACGAATTGGCCAGCAAATGGGGGCAAATTCGGCACCGCACCGAACAAACCTCTGGCCCCGTGGTCTCATCAAAACGCCCTGGGACGAAGCCGATGCGCAACTTGGTTCGTGCAGCCACCCGCTTGCCCCAGGATCAGATGGCTCGCATCTTGTTGCAGCGCTGTGAGTGGTGGGATGAGCTCACGGCAAGCGACCATGAAACGCTGGTGTGTTTGACGGACTGGCACGCCGAGTTGTTTCGCTGGATCGATCGCTGGCACACCGACAACGGGCAGACACCATGGCCGAGTTTGCGTGAGCATCTCGTTGCTGAACCTTGGGGCGCACAAGCGCTCGCGTTGGTCGATGGCGCCGAGGTACCTATCGAACCGACCCTTGAGGACCTGCGCATTGCGATGACCCAAACGACTCGGGCGGCGCCTCTGAAACAGGCCTTGGCATTGCTGGGTCGACGCTGACTGCCTGGTTCGATGTGGCTGGTTGGGCTTCGCGGTGCCGATCGCATGACTGCCGATCGCATGACCAGTCTTACAAATTCGCAACGGTATAATCCGAAGCTCATTAGAGCGGCAAGTGTGATGGCAGCTTCTCCGGGCTCCGACCACCCTCGACAAGGGTTCCATTTTGGTCAACCTCACCCGCATGGGCTGCACTTCGACAAGTTGTCACGCCAGCTTGCCGTCCCGATCCATCCGTACACGTCCTTGGCGCTGCAAGGCCACCAGCACCCGGCAGTGGGGCCTTCTCCCCGGCTCGGTTGCGTCGTGGAAGTCACTTGATTGAGGCTTTAGTAGTCCAACGCCATCCGCGCCCACAAGGCCAAAGAGGAATCTCATGACCGCCAAGAAAACTGCCGCCACATCGACACCCACGCCAAAGCCTGCCGCAAAAAGCGCCGGCTCGACAAAGGCAGCAGGGTCTGCCGTCGCTGAGATGAAGATCAAGTCGCCAGCCAAGAAGACGGCTGCGGCCCAAGTTGCAGCGCCTGCAGGCAAAAGCAAGGCGGCAGCCAGGGTCATTGCCAAGGTGGCTGTTGCGCCTGCCAAGTCGGTGGCCAAGCCCATCTCAAAGGGTGCAGTTGGAGTGAAGAGCACTGACAAAAGCACAGAAAAAAGCGCAACCAAAGGCGCTGTCAAAAAGGGCGCCGAGCCTATCAAGCCTTCATTGGGTGATGACGAAGACATTGGCGACGTAGAAGTCGACTTTGGCGCTGAAGTAGAAGCCGAAGTTGAAGTCGTTGAGGACGCTGAAAAACAGGCCAAAGCCAAGCCGCTGCGCATGAAAGTCTCGCGGGCCAAAGAGCGCGCGTTGATGCGCGAATTTGGCCTTGACGAAGCCACGCTCACAGAAGAAGAAGTTGCCAAGCGTCGCCATGAGCTCAAGACGCTCATCAAGATGGGCAAGACCCGAGGCTTCTTGACCCATCAGGAAATCAATGACCACTTGCCAGAAAAGCTGGTGGACAACGAAATCTTGGAAGCCATCGTGTCCATGCTCAACGACATGGGCATCGCCGTCTACGAACAAGCGCCCGATGCGGCCACGCTGCTCATCGCAGGGGGCGGTACGGCCACCGCCACTGAAGAAGAAGCCGAAGAAGCGGCCGAAGCCGCCTTGTCCACGGTTGATTCAGAGTTCGGCCGTACGACAGACCCGGTGCGTATGTACATGCGTGAAATGGGCACGGTTGAGTTGCTCACGCGCGAAGGCGAAATCGAAATCGCCAAGCGCATCGAAGGTGGCTTGCAGGCCATGATGTTGGCCATCAGTGCGTCGCCCACGACCATCGCCGAGATCCTGTCGATGGCCGACAGGATTCGTGCCGGTGGCATGCAGATCTCTGAAGTTGTTGACGGCTTTGTAGCCGCTGACGAAGCCGACGATTACGTCGCCGAAGAAGACTTTGACGAGTTCGACGAAGAAGACGATGACGACGGCCAAGGCGGCAGCAAGGCGCTGACCAAGAAGCTCGAAGAGTTGCGAACCTTGGCGCTCGAGAAGTTCGACACCCTGCGCGTGCATTTCGACAAGATGCGCAAGGCCTATGAAAAAGAGGGCTACAAAACCTCGGCCTACAACAAGGCGCAGCACGCCATCAGCGAAGACCTGATGACGATCCGGTTCACTGTCAAGACGATTGAAAAACTCTGCCACATCCTGCGCTCGCAGGTGGATGACTTGCGCCGCTATGAGCGCGAGATCCGCAAGATCGTGGTCGACAAATGCGGCATGCCGCAAGACCACTTCATCAAGACTTTTCCGATCAACGTGCTGAATCTGAAGTGGGCCGAGAAAGAGATCGCCGCAGGCAAACCGTACAGCACCATCCTCACGCGAAATCTGCCAGCGGTGCAAGAGTTGCAGCAAAAACTCATTGACTTGCAGTCGCGTGCGGTCGTGCCGCTGGAGGACCTGAAAGTCATCAACAAGCGCATGAACGAAGGTGAGCGTTCTTCGCGTGACGCCAAGAAGGAAATGATCGAAGCCAACTTGCGCTTGGTCATCTCGATTGCAAAAAAGTACACCAACCGGGGTTTGCAGGTCCTCGACCTCATACAAGAGGCCAACATCGGTTTGATGAAGGCGGTGGACAAGTTTGAATATCGCCGTGGCTACAAGTTCTCGACCTACGCCACGTGGTGGATTCGTCAGGCCATCACGCGCTCGATTGCCGACCAGGCGCGCACCATCCGCATTCCAGTGCACATGATCGAAACCATCAACAAGATGAATCGCATCTCGCGCCAGCATTTGCAGGAGTTTGGTTTCGAGCCTGACGCGCCAACCCTGGCCCTGAAGATGGAGATTCCTGAGGACAAGATCCGCAAGATCATGAAGATCGCCAAAGAGCCGATCTCCATGGAGACGCCAATCGGCGACGACGACGATTCCCACCTCGGCGACTTCATCGAAGACACCAACAACGTGGCGCCAGTTGACGCCGCCATGCAAGCCGGGTTGCGTGATGTCGTGAAGGACATTTTGGACAGCCTCACACCGCGGGAGGCCAAAGTGCTGCGCATGCGTTTTGGCATCGAAATGAGCACCGACCACACGCTTGAAGAAGTGGGCAAACAGTTTGACGTGACGCGTGAGCGAATTCGCCAGATCGAAGCCAAGGCGATCCGCAAACTCAAGCACCCCAGCCGTTCTGACAAACTGCGGACCTACCTCGACAACCTTTGACCTTACGCATTCGGTGCCATTGAACAAATTGCTTATGGCATGACCCAGATCGCTGAACGCACCGTTGTATTTGCTGACCTGCGCGGTAGCACGGCGCTGTTCGAAACGCTGGGCAACGCCGAGGCCACATCGGTGGTCACGCACTGCATGAATGCACTGGTCGGTCCGGTGGGTGAACAAGGCGGGCGCGTCGTCAAGACCTTGGGTGATGGGCTGATGGCGGTATTCAACACGCCCGCCGCTGCCGCTGCTGCTGCTGCCGTGATGCACGACGTGCTGGACGCCATCGTTTCGCGCGGCAGTGAACGCGGCGCCTCCTCGGGTTTGCGCGCCCTGCGCTTGCAGGTGGCGCTGGCGCGTGGTGAAGTCGTTGAGATGGCGGGCGACTGTTATGGCGACGCCGTGAACGTCGCCGCGCGTTTGCTCGACCACGCCGGTGACAACGAGACCTTGGTGACCCACGAAGTTCTGCGCGGCTTGCCATTGGATCAGCGGGCACGCTATCGCAGCCTGGATCGCCTTGTTCTACGGGGCCGGGTTGAACCCGTTGAAGTGCATGTGCTGGGAGGCAAACGCGGTGCGGGTGACACGGTGGTCACACAGTTTGGTGGTGTCGCATTGGAAGACGAGCCCGATGGCATGCGCCTGGTCTGGCTCGACGCCAACCGCTTGTTCGCCGTGCAGCAAATGCCCGTGGTGTTGGGCCGCAGTCCACAAGTCAGCTTTTGTGTTGATGACTCACGTGTCTCGCGTTCGCACGCACGCGTGGATTGGCACAGCGGCAACTTCCAACTGACAGACCTCAGCTACAACGGCACCTATGTGCGTTTCAACGATGGCGAGATCGTCAGCCTGCGCCGCGGCAGTTGTATCTTGCATGGCAGTGGCTCGATCGGTTTAGGTGGGTCGCCCAGCGACCCAACGTCGGCGTGCGTGCACTTTGACATCCTGCGTTTCGGTGACACGCAACCGCAGTTTGCACTTTGACCTGAGCTGATGCGGTTTGCCCCTGAACCCAGGTTTGACCATGGTCACACCGAACGCACCGCGGTCTTGCTGGTCAACCTCGGAAGCCCCCGCGCGCCAACGGCTCAGGCGGTGCGCCCCTATCTGGCGCAGTTCCTGAGTGACCCGCGTGTTGTAGAGATCGCCCGACCGCTGTGGTGGCTCATTCTTCACGGCGTCATCCTGCGCATTCGGCCGGCTAAATCGGCCGCCAAGTACCGCTTGGTGTGGATGGCCGAGGGTTCTCCGTTGGCAGTGTGGACTGAGCGCCTGAGCAAACTCTTGTTGGGTAGTTTGGGCGAGCGCGGGCACCGGATTGAAGTCCGCCACGCCATGCGCTATGGCTCACCGTCCATCGACGTGGTGCTGAACGAATTGAAGTCAGCCAATGTGACGCGCGTGCTGGTACTGCCGCTGTACCCGCAATATGCCGGCGCCACCACGGCCAGCGTTGGCGACGCGGTGATGTCCTGGGCCCAAGGCCAGCGCCGTGTTCCCGAGCTGCGCTTTGTCTCCTCGTACCACGATGACCCGGGGTACATCGACGCGCTGGCCCACAGTGTGCGGCGGCATTGGCAAATGAATGGTCGGGGCGATCGTCTGGTCTTGAGTTTTCACGGGGTGCCCGAGCGTTCACTTCAGTTGGGTGACCCCTACCACTGCCATTGCCACAAAACCGCACGTCTGCTGCGCGAAAGTTTGGGTCTGTCCAGCGACGAGTTGCTGGTCACTTTTCAAAGCCGCTTTGGCAAGGCCAAGTGGTTGCAGCCCTACACCGAGCCCACCTTGAAGGCGCTGGCTGCAAAGGGCTTGCAGCGTGTTGATGTGATGTGCCCGGGTTTTGTTGCCGACTGCCTGGAGACACTGGAAGAAATCAACCAAGAAGCACGGCAGGCCTTTCTTGATGCGGGTGGGCGCGAGTTCAATTACATCCCTTGTTTGAACGACGACATGCCCTGGACACGCGCCTTGGCCACCATTGCCGAGCAGCACTTGATGGGCTGGGAAACCAAGGCGCCCACTGAGAGCGAAGCTTTGGTGCGACAGCGCGCAGCCGCCGTGGCTTTGGGCGCTGAACGCTGATGGACGACACAGGCCGCGTACGTCTCGACAAATGGCTGTGGGCTGCGCGGTTTTATAAGACCAGGGCACTGGCGGCCGACACCGTCGGACATGGGCGTGTCAGCGTCAACGAGCAAACTGCCAAAGCTTCGCGTGAAGTGCGGGTGGGCGACTGCATCTCCCTGCGCCAAGGCCCCGTGGAGCGCACAGTGAACGTGCTTGCAGTGAGCAACTCGCGCGGTCCTGCCCCCGTGGCGCAAGCGCTGTACGCCGAAACACCAGCGAGCTTGGCCAAGCGCGAAGCCGCTGAATTGGCGCGAAGACTGAGCCCAGAGCCTTCGGCCAGCATGGTGCAAGGGCGGCCTACCAAGCGCGACCGGCGTGACCTGTCACAGTGGCAACGCTGGAGCGCCAGCATCGACGATCAAGACCCATGATCAAGACCCCTGTTCAAGCCCCATTTGCAGCCGCTGATGAGTCTTGCTTTCAACCCTTGAAGTCTGTTGGTTCGCCCCGATGTCCACCGCTCACTACAGAACAACGTAATCACTGACCACCCATGGATTCGAACCAAGCCACTCCGAACCCACCGAGCCCGCCCCAGACGTCAACAGCGCCTGAATCTGAGATAGCGGCAGAACACGGCATCGACAACGCCAGTACGGTTGCCACCCCCGTTTCGCTGGAGGTGCAATTGGCCGAGCTTCAAGCCAAAAACACCGAGCTGGCCGATGCTTATTTGCGTG
>JAYVRO010000160.1:0-2105 GCA_043776165.1 Rubrivivax sp.
CGCACGTCGTACGGTTCGCGCTCGTCAGCAGGCACAACACCGAGCAGTTCTTCGGTGGCAAAAAGGGGCTCGGTCACGGTGGCCGGGCTGCTTGCCAAATCCCAAGGCAGTTTGTCCATGAGCTCACGCGCCACGGCAATGGCATGGGCGTCGTTTTCGGTGAGGTATTCGCCCAGACCTGTTACTTCAGCGTGGGTTTGTGCACCGCCCAGTTCTTCTTCGTTGGCGTCTTCGCCAATGGCGGCTTTCACCAAAGGCGGGCCGGCCAGATAGATGCTGCTACGGCCCCGCACCAACACCACGTAGTCAGACAAACCCGGCAAGTAGGCACCGCCCGCCGTGGACGCGCCGTGCACCACGGCGATCTGCGGAATGCCCGCGGCCGACAAGCGCGCCTGGTTGGCAAACGTGCGGCCGCCGTCGACAAATATCTCGGCCTGGTACATCAGGTTGGCGCCACCCGATTCAACGAGTGAGATGAGGGGGAGTTTGTTTTCGCGCGCCAGCGCTTGCATGCGCAGCGCCTTCTTCAAACCCATCGGCGCGACGGTGCCGCCCTTGATGGCGCTGTCACTCGCGCTGATGATCACGCGTTTGCCCGCCACCACGCCAATGCCCGCAATGGCGCCACCGCCCAGTGCGTTGCCTTCGTCATCGTGCATGCCCAGGCCCGCCAGCGGGCTGAGTTCCAAGAACTCGCTGCCGCGGTCGATGAGCCGCGCCACCCGTTCGCGTGGCAACAGTTGCCCACGCTTGTCGAACTTGTCGCGCTTGCTGGCTGATTCAGCGACCACCTTGTTTTGCAGCGCCTGCACTTCGTCGAGTCGCGCTTGCATGCGCAGTGCGTTGGCAGCAAAAACCGCCGATTGAACATTGACGTTACTAACAAGCACGGGCATTACTTCAACACCTCGGGTGTCACTGCACGATGAAAACCTTCAAAGGGCGTTGATGGTGTGCCTTTCGGCATGGCCGAAATGTCACTGCCCAGCGATGCCGCGCCGTCAATTTGCACCGTGACGCCGCTGATGAAAGCGGCGGCAGGCGAGATGAGAAAGACCATGGTGGCGCTGACTTCAGCCTCGGTGGCCAAGCGGCCCAGCGGCACCAGATTTTTCAGCTTCGGAATCATCTCGCGCATGGCCCCTTGGTAGGTGTCCATGCCGCTGGACGCAATCCACCCTGGCGCCACGGCGTTCACGCGCACTCTGGCGGGCCCCCATTCGAAGGCCGCCGTTTGCGTCAGGTTGCTCATGCCCGCGCGTGCTGCGCCAGAGTGACCCATGCCAGGCATGCCGTTGCGAAAGTCGGCCGTCATGTTGACGATGGCGCCGCCGGTCTTGCACATGCTTTGGTTGAAGACCTCGCGCATCATCAAAAAGCCGCCTGTCAGGTTGTTGGCCACCACGGCGTCAAAACCGCGTTTGCTGATGGCCATCAAGGGCGCGGGGAATTGGCCACCGGCATTGTTGACGAGCCCGTGGATGGCGCCGTGCTGCGCGACCACAGCGGCCACAGCGGCCTTGACGGCATCTTCGTCGCGGATGTCAAAGGCGACGGTGTGGCAAGTGCCGCCGTCTTGCGTGATCTCCGCGGCCACAGCGTCGAGCTTTTCTTGTTTGCGTCCGCTGATGACGACGGTGGCGCCCAGGGCTGCCAGCTCGTGTGCGCAGCAACGCCCAATGCCACTGCCACCGCCGGTGACCCAGCAGACTTGATTCTTGAAAAGACCGGGCCTGAACACGCTGGCGTAGCGTGAAGTGGTTGCGACTAAAACGGTTTCACTCATGGGGACGTAGCAATGTGGACAGTGCCGGATTAAAGGCCAGGGTGACGTTAACGTCAATCTCCTGCCATATAGGTGAATACGCTGATCCGCGCGCCAGCTTGCGTGGCTAGCATGTAACGCATCCGCCTTTCTTGACAACGGACATGCTGCAAGCCACCACACCCCGACCCCGCGCCACCGTCACCGCCTTGGCCACAGCAGCAGCGACAGCCCGCGAGGTGGTGGCAGCGCATGGCAGTGACGACACCGGCGAGCTCTTTGGCATCACCGAGCTGTGCGGCGAATTTGGCATCACGCTGCGCAGCATTCGCTTTTA
>JAYVRO010000161.1:0-2100 GCA_043776165.1 Rubrivivax sp.
ACCAAGGGCGCCAGCCCCAGGCTGGGCTCGTCGAGCATCAACAAGCGGGGCTGGCCCATCAACGCGCGCGCGATGGCAAGCATTTGGCGTTCACCGCCCGACAAGGTGCCTGCCAATTGTGTGCGGCGTTCGCGCATGCGCGGGAACAGGGTGTAGATCTGATCGATGGCGTCGTGCCACGAAGGCATGCCCAGTTGTTTGGCGCGCCAACCGCCGAGCACGAGGTTGTCTTCAACGCTCATGGTCGTGAAAAGCTCGCGTTTCTCAGGCACCAGAGACATGCCTTGCATGACACGTTCTTCCAGCGTCAAGCGGCTGATGTCGATGCCGTTGAAGCGCAGCTTGCCAGTCATCGGAATGAGGCCCATCAAGGCAGCCAAGAGCGTGCTTTTGCCCGCGCCGTTGGGGCCGATGACACTGATGACAGCGCCCGATTGCGCGCTGAGTGACACGTCACGCAGTACCTCGGCTTTGCCGTAACCGGCGCACAGGCCCGAGACTTCCAGCATGATGGGCGCGCCCAAAAATGAACTGCGGCTCAATGGTCGGTTCCCAAGTAGGCGGCGCGCACAGCCGGGCTGGCCTGCACTTCGGCGGGTGTGCCTTCCATCAAGTGCGTGCCAAATTCCATGACCACGATGCGGTCGGTCAGTCCCATCACAAAGTCCATGTCGTGCTCGACCAAAAGCAGGGTCAGGCCCTCGCCTTTGAGTTGTCTGAGCACCTCGGCCAGGGCTTGTTTTTCTTTGTGACGCAGGCCGGCCGCTGGCTCATCGAGCATCAGCAAGGTGGGGTCGCTGGCCAGGGCGCGGGCAATCTCCACCAAGCGCTGTGGGCCGAGGGCCAAGTTGCCCGCCAGCTCGTGGGCTTGTTCGGCCAACCCCACACGTTTGAGCTGCTTGTCGGCTTCTTGCAGCAAGCGTGCTTCTGTCGCGCGGTCCAGGCGCAGCATGGCCGCCAGGGCGCCGCTTTGGCTACGCATGGTGGCGCCCAAGGCCACGTTTTCCAGCACCGTCATGTCGGGCACGAGCTTGGTGTGTTGAAAGGTGCGGCTGATGCCCCGGCGGGCCACCTCGCGCGAGGGCAGGCCGGTGATGGGCTTGCCATGCAATTGCACTTCTCCGCTGGTCACCGGCAAAACACCAGAGATGAGATTGAAAGTGGTGGACTTGCCAGCGCCATTGGGGCCGATGAGGCCGATGATGTCGCCCGCATGGATGTTGAAGCTGATTTTGTTCACGGCGGTCAGGCCGCCGAAGGTCTTGTGCAGGTCTTTGACGCTGAGCAACAGCTCCCCCGCAGTGGGCCTGTCACGGCTGACCAGACGTGCGGCCTTTTTGCTGCCACTGCGCCGCGCGGGCACGGTTTTGATGCGTTGTGGCAGCCAGCGCTCTAGCAAGGGCCACAGGCCATCCGGTGCGTACTTCAAGACCAGCACCAAGGCCACGCCAAAGACGATCACTTCGTAGCTGCCAGCCGTGCCAATGAGCTTGGGCAAGAGCACCTGCAACTGGTCTTCGCCGATCTTCACCACGGCCGCGCCGGCGAACGCGCCCCACACCGAGCCCACACCGCCAAGCACGGCCATGAAGAGATATTCGATACCGAACTTGATGCCAAAAGGCGAAGGGTTGACGCTGCGCTGCATGTGCGCAAAAAGCCAACCCGACAGCGACGCCAACAGTGCGGCAATGACGAACATCAAGACTTTGTGGCGGAAGGTGGACGCGCCCATGGCTTCGGGCATGGTGCTGCCACCACCGCGGCTGACGTTGAGCGCCCGCATGACGCGGCCCGGTCGTGAATCGAGCAAATTCAGCACGGCCACAGCGCTGATCAAGGCGGCGGCCCAGATGAGCCAATAGATTCGCCGCTCAGGCTGAAAGCTGATGCCCAGCACGCTGATGGCGGGCACGCCCAACAAGCCGTCGTACTTGCCCAGGGCCTGGAGGTTGCCCATCGTGTAGTACAGCGCCAGACACCATGCGATGGTGGCGAGTGGCAGGTAGTGGCCTGACATGCGCAACGTGATCCAGCCCAGGGCCAAAGCCACACCCAAAGTGATGATCAAACCTGCCAGCAGCCCCCACCAGGGCGACA
>JAYVRO010000162.1:0-6769 GCA_043776165.1 Rubrivivax sp.
GCTGCGCTGCAAACCACGCTGCAAGCAGCGGTTGAGCAAGCCGACGTCGTGCTCACCAGCGGTGGCGTGAGCATGGGCGAGGCCGACTACACGCGCGACGTTTTGGCGCGCATGGGCGAGGTTGACTTTTGGAAGGTTGCCATGCGTCCGGGGCGGCCCTTTGCGTTTGGGCCGCTCAAGCACAACAACAAGGGTGCCTGGCTTTTTGCCTTGCCGGGCAACCCCGTGGCAGCGCTCGTCACTTTTTATGCCTTTGCGCGCGAGGCGCTGATGCTGCTGGCCGGCGCCACGCCCGAGCCACTGCCGGTGCTGCAAGCGCGCTGCGCCGTGGCTATCCGCAAACGACCCGGGCGCACAGAGTTTCAGCGCGGCATCGTGGCGCGTGCGGCCGACGGCGGTTGGCAAGTGCGGCTCACGGGCTCACAAGGTGCGGGCGTGTTGCGCAGTCTGAGCGAAGCCAACGCGCTCATCGTGCTGGGCCATGAACAAGGATCAGTCGCGGCGGGTGAACCGGTGGACGTCTGGCTGTTCGATGGCTTGGTTTGATGGCTTGGTCTGACGGCCTGGTTTGATGGCTAAATTCTGTTTTTTAACTTTTGACATGATGATGAACGCGGCAAATTGCCTCACTGCCCTGGTCCTGGTCGCAACGATGGACGCCGCCACCGCTGGCGACCGTCCCTTTCTGGCCACCACCAGCGCGGCCGCTGAAGAAGACGACGACAACGTGTGGGCGCTGCAAAGCTGGTTTGACCGCGCGGGCCGGGGCGCCAACTCCTTGCACAGCGCCGCCGAATACAGCTTCAACCCGACCACCGCGGTACAGGTGGAATGGAGCCGCTCGCGGGTGCGAGGCGAGGCCGCTTCACAAGACCTGGAGTTCGAGTTCAAACACCTCTTCAACCACATCGCCCGCGACGGCTGGGGTTGGGGCATCAACACCTCGGTGGTGCTCGAGCGCAGCCAATCGAAGTGGCAGCGCGGCGGCTGGACATTCACGGTACCGTTCTCACTGAAAGCCGGTGACGAGACCACCATCCATGCCAACGCCGGTGTGGCCAAGCCCCGCGACGCGCACCGCGAGTGGACTTCGGCGCTGGGCATTGAGCACAACCTGCCCCGGCGCATCACGCTCTTTTCCGAACTGGCCCGCGAGGGTGAAAGTACGCTCGCGCACGCCGGTGTTCGGCATTGGCTCAAGAAGGACAAAGTGAGCATCGACTTCGGCATGACGCAGCGCCGCGCCGACGGTGTGCGCACCAGTGGCTGGGTCATCGGACTGGGGTTCAGTGACCTTTGATGGTCATCGCTGGCCGCCAACTGGCAGCGGCAAACCAGTGCACTGATCTCAAACGTTAATCAGCACGCTGCGGCACACCGGCCGAGGCGCGACGGCGCAGGTCTTCCGTCGTGCCGCTCTCACCATGTACGCCACCCGCTGGCCGCCAGCCCGGTGGCTTGAACAAGTAGCCCAGCACAGCGCCCACACTGCGCGCGCTGACCAGGTCGCGCGCCAGCGCCGCCCACTGGTGGAATTCGAGCTTCACGATGTTGTTGCCTTCAAATGGCGTGACCAAACCGTAGCGGCAGGGCAGGTCATCGCGCTCGGCGCGGTAGGTGCCAAAAAGGCGATCAAACACGAGCAGCACACCACCGTAATTGGCGTCCAGATACTCGAGGTTGGCAGCGTGATGAACGCGATGCGCCGAGGGCGTGTTGAACCAGCCTTCCATCCAACCCAACTTGGGTATCCAGGTGGCGTGAATCCAGAACTGGTAGAGCAGGTTCAAGGTCAAGACTTCAAACACCACCTTGGGCGCAAAACCCAGCCAGATGAGCGGAATGAAGAAGAACGGCGTGCCCGACAAGCGGCTGAAGATGCCAATGCGATAAGCGGCCGCCAAATTCAACTCGTTGGGTGAATGGTGCACCGCGTGGTTGCACCAAAACCAGCGCACACGGTGTGCCGCTCGGTGGTACCAGTAATAGCAAAACTCCTGCCCGATGAAGAGCACCAGCAGCGCTTGCCAAGTGTCCAATGCGATGGTGCCCAAGCGGCTTTTGTAGGCCAGAACGATGAGCGGGGTGGCGATGCTCAGCGGCAGAAAAATCTGCATGCCCACGCGCATGATCAAGTCGCCCAGCGAGACCGCCGTGGCACGCCAGTTGTAGCGGCCCTCTTTGCGCTGCAAAAAAAGCGCTTCGATGAGTGACGCGACGATGACTGTGGGCAGGGCGACGAAGAGCAAGAGTTGATCGAGGCTGTTCATGGGCGCGATGGTAGTGGGGGCTTGGCTGCTGCCGCTCCGACGCCGCGCTCCTGCGCGTGTAACACGGCATCCGCAATGGCGCCACAGTCGCAGCCACAGTCGCAGCGACGGGATCCCCGAATGTTTTGGGGCGACTGGCGCCGCAGGTCGTAACCGTTGATGTGAAAGCGAGGCCAGGCTTTGACAACGCCTCGAACGCAACGCCACGCCAGTACCAAAGTTTGTTGATTCGCGGGGTGCGGTTACTGGGTTCAGGCGGGACTCAGTCCCCGCAGTTTGCGGGCCTTTTTCTGCGCCGCGATCGGCCTGGTGAAGAGTGCAGTCGTCATTTCGCAGTGCAGTGCAGTGCGGTGTGCGTGAGGTGGTAGGTCGGGGCGACAAAGATCGCTGTTGTCCTTGACCTTGGCCTTGGCCAACGCCGAGGCCGAGGCCGAGGCCGACGCCATTCCATCGCCTGGATCGATGGGTGTTTGCGCATCGGCGTTTGTCAGCTTCATCGGCTGGCCGCTGGCTGCAACGCCGCTTTCCAAGCGACCGTGAAGTCGCGGTACTTTTGTGCGTCCAAGTGTTCGGTGATCTCCAGGCTCAGCGGAATTGGTTTGGCATTGCCGTGCAGCAGCGGTGCCAGCTTGGTTGCTGTGTATGCGGCATCCACGTCGTCGCGGATGGCGAACAACTCCAAAGCATTGCCGATCACCTGCTGCCCGCGTGCGGACAAAACGTAGTCGTTCCACAGTTTCGCCGCGTTCGGGTTCCGGGCGTGTTTGCTGATAAACATCACCCGCGACAACACCACGCTGAAGTCCTTGGGGATCACTACACCCAGACCCGGCAGATCGTTCTTGGACCGCGTCAGGGCATAAGCGCCCATGATGTTGTAGCCCAGCAGATATTCACCCGAGGCCACTTTGGTCAGCATGGTGCCAGTACCGGCCGAACTGCGCAGATCGACCGCGCCGAAGGCCGCTAGCAAGCGGCCCAGGTTTGGGTCGTGCTTGCGGTCTTGCACTGCGAACATGAAGCCAACCCCGCTTTTCTCGATGTCAAACGAAGTGACTCTGCCTTTGAATTTGTCCGGCTGGGTGTTCAGCAGTCGCGCAAACGATGCGCGGTCTTGCGGCGCTTCAGCAGCGCTGACTTGCGCTTTGTTGTAGACAAACACCACGGGCTCGAAAGTGGTGCCATAGGCCAAGTCTTTGTACACGGCCCAGAGCGGCAACAGGGCTGCTTCGGGTGATGCGTATGGCATCGCGTAGCCATCGGCGACCAGTTTCATCTGCAAGTCCATCGCTGAACTCCACATCACGTCGGCCGAGTCTTTGCCGGCGGCGATCTCGCCCTTGTAGCGATCGTAGGTTTCCGTGGATCCGCTCTCTCCGTCGTACTCGACCCGAATGCGGGGGTATAGCGCGTTGAAGTCCTTCACGAGCGGGGCAGCGGCTTTGTTGCTGAGCACGCTATAGACCACCACCCTGCCTTCGCGCTCGGCCGCCTGCACGGTTTGCGCATAACCAGCCGGATATGCCGGAGCCATCTGCGCGCAGCCGCCGATGCAAAACGCCACCAGGGCAGTGGTGGCAACGAAAAAGTGTTTGTTCATGGCGGGTTCGAAGTAGCGATGCTGCGTGCGCAGGCGCGTCAGTCTAGAGCGCCGTAGCTGTCAGGGAGCTGTCTGTGAGCCAGCTATCTGTCAGGCAGCTGTCTGTGAGGCCCCGTCGGTGAGGCAGCCATCACCGCGCGCCTGTTGCGCTGGCCGCACACAACAGGCTGGCCCCGCTTTGACAGCGATTCGACAGCCGCAGCCTACTAGCATGGGGCGTCAAAATCCAGACCAAGAATTCCCTATGAGAATCACTCAGCGGTTGAATTTGGCCGCGTTGTTGTGGGCTGCGTTGCTGTGGGCCGGTTTGGTGGCACCTGTCGGCGCGTTCGATGGCTGGTTCATCGAAAGCGCGGTGGCCATTCCTGGTGAGGGCTCCAGTTGGGACTATCTGTCGCTGGATGAGGCGCGCAGCCGCTTGTTCATCGGCCATCGCAGCGAGGGCTTGAAGGTCTTCGATCTGCGAGCACAGAAGCTGATCCGCGTGATCGCGCAGACCCGAGCCGAATCGTCGAACGGCGCAACCTTGGTGCCGGAGTTCGATCTTGGCGTTTCCAACAACCAGAACGGCAGCCTGACGCCATTCAAGTTGTCCAGCTTGGAAGCCGGGCCCGCGATCAAGCTTGGCGCTGGCCTGGATACGAGCCACTACGACGCTGCGACACAACGCCTGGTTGTGACCATGAATGCCGAGAAGGGTGCCCACGCCGAGCTGATTGTTTTGCAGTTGCCGTCGTTGGCATTGGTCGGCAAGATCGCGCTGCCATCGAGCAAGCCGGAGCATGCCGATGTCGATGGCAAAGGCAATCTCTTTATGGCCGCCCGCGATGTCGACAAGGTGTTGCGTATCGATCTGCGGCAGATGAAGCTGACAACCGCCTGGGCAACCCCGGGATGCGGCCAGACCAATGGCCTGGCAATGGATGTTGCCGGCGATCGTTTGTTTCTGGGGTGCCGCGGGCGCGGCGACATCAAACCAACGTTTGTGGTGATGAACGCCTCTACAGGTGCTGTGCTTTTCAGCGCTGAGATCGGTGGTGGCAACGACGGGCTGGTCTACGACAGTGAGCTGAAACGCATATTCCTGTCGAACAGCGTGCATGCGGTGCTCAACGTCTTTGAGCAGGTCAACGCGGACACCTACAAGCCGGTCGAGGCCGTTGGCACGCGCGCCCATGTGCGAACCATCGCGATGGACTTTCGCAGCAAGAAGATCTATTCGTTCTCGGCGCAGGGCAGCGCCGACTACACAAAGGCGGTGACGACCAGCGTTTCACCTTTTTATGCGAACACCTTCGTTCCCGGTACATTCACCGTGCTGACGTTCGCGCGCAGACCTTGAGTCCGACCGGCGCCTGCGCCGCAATGGCAGTCGATCAGCACACGCAGCAACCATGCGCATACTCTTGGTAGAAGACGAGAAAGAACTTGCCACCTGGCTCACGATTGCCTTGGCACAAAGTGATTTTTCGGTCGAATGGGCCAACGACGGCCTGATGGCTGACAACCTGTTGGCCTGCGAGGAGTTTGATGCTGTTGTTCTTGACCTGGGGCTGCCGTCGAAAAGCGGCCATGCCGTGCTGGCGTCGCTGCGTGCTGCCGACAACCGGGTGCCGGTGCTGGTTCTGACCGCGCGCGACTCCGTGGCCGAAAGGGTATCGACCTTGAACAGCGGTGCTGACGATTTCCTCGCCAAACCGTTTGCCCTTGCCGAACTGGAGGCTCGACTGGTCGCCCTGGTACGGCGCAGCCGAGGGCGCGACCACGCCCGCCTGGCTTGTGGCCCGTTGGTGTTCGATCCCAGCAGCAAGCAATTCTTGCTGGCTGACACGCCGTTTGCGCTAACCCCTCGGGAGTACGCTTTGTTGAGCGCGCTGATCGTCCGCGGAGGCGAGCCGATCTCGAAGAGCCATTTGCTCGACCGTGTCTTTTCTGCTGACGACGATGTCGGCACCGATGCCATCGAGGTGCTGATCTACAGGCTGCGCAAGAAGCTGGCCGGCGCAGGCGTGGCCATCGTGACCATGCGCGGTTTTGGCTATTGCCTTGAGGTCAGCGCCGGCAACTGTGAAATCCATTAGATGGACCTTGTTGGCTTGGCTGCTGCCGGCCCTGGTGGTGCTGATGTGCGGCGAACTTTGGCTGCGCTATCAAGAACTGCGCAGTGCCGCCAACGCCGCCTATGACCGTTCGCTGGCCGGCGCCATCAAGGGTATCGACGCGGGCGTATCCACTGCGAGTGGTGGCCTGGCGGTCGAGTTGCCCTACCAGATGCTGGAATTCTTCCAGCTCACCGCCAACGGCAAGGTCTTCTACAGAATCAGCACCGAAGACGGGTTGGTCACGTTGGGCAATGCCGATCTACCGACGCCGAAAGTCTCGCTGACGCCCGATGTCCCGCACTTTTACGATGCGGAGTATTTTCTCGAACCGGTGCGTATCGGCGCCTATTTGCGCCGCCTGGACAAGCCGCTGTACGGGCAAGACGCGCAGAACGTGGTCATCCAGGTCGCTGAGTCGACACAGTCACGCTCGGCATTTGTCGCCGCGCTGCTGCTCCAGGGCGCGCTGTTGGATGTGTTGCTGGTGGTCGTGATCGCCGCTTTGATGGCGGCCGCCGTGGTGCTGGCTTTGCGACCCGTGTTGCGCGTGCGTACGCAAGTGCTGCAGCGGGCGCAGGACGATCTCGCACCGATGGACCCGACAGGCGTGCCGCGGGAGATTCGCCCCTTGGTGCAAGCCATCAATCACCACCTGGGCCAGTGGGTCAGGTTGGCACGCACACAAGCGCAATTTCTGGAAGACGCTTCGCACCAATTGCGCACACCGCTGGCGGTGCTGCGCACCCAGGTTGACTACGCCATGCGGGAGCCGGAATTGGCCCGCGTTCGCGACGCGC
>JAYVRO010000163.1:0-6766 GCA_043776165.1 Rubrivivax sp.
CCTACGACAACCTGGGCCGCCTGCTGACGAGGCAACAAGTCACCGCTGGCCGAAGCAGCACCTTGGCCATCGCGCGTGATTCACTGGGACGACCCACCCGCATGACCTACCCGGCCGGAACGGTGGTTGACATTGCCTACAGTAGCGACGCCGTTGCCGCCATGACGGTGAACGGTGCAAGCTTGATGACGGGCATTGCCTACCGCCCCTTCAGCAAAAACCCAACGGGGTGGGTTTGGGGAAACGGCAGCGGCTACAGCCGAGGTTTTGACGCCGATGGACGCGTTACAAGCGTGAGCCTGGGCACTGTGCAACGCAACTTTTTTTATGACGCGGCAGGGCGCATTGCCAAACAGACCGATGTCAGCGCGGCATGCACAAGCGTGACTGATTACGGCTACGACGAGGCCGGGCAACTCACGAGCTACTCCCACCCCTATGGGCTGCGTGAATACCTCTATGACGCCAATGGAAACAGAGTCCAAGAACGAGTCGGCGGAAACCTGAGCGCAGTCTATGGGTACACGGCTGGTAGCAACCGGCTGAGTTACGTTTCTGCGCTGAGCCAAAACGGGCAACGCAACTATTTGTGGGAAGCTTTTGGCAGCCCACTTCACGACGGCAGGTTTGCGTTTGAGTACGATGAATTTGGCCGAATGAGCCGTGCCAAGACCCTGTATTACGACACCACCTACACCTACAACGGCCTCGGGCAACGTGTCAGCAAACAGGTCAAAGGCTATTTTTCGGGCTTGTACCCTGGCACTGCGCCGGGATGGGCAACCACGGCGCACACTCAATTTTTCTACGGCGAAGGCGGCCAGTTGCTGAGTGAATTTGATGTCTTGACCGGCGTGAGCCAAGAATATGAGTGGCTCAACGGCCAACCCGTTGCTGCTGTGATAGGGGGTGCACTGCACTACATCAATGCCGATCATTTGGGCACACCCAGGTCGATTGTTAAAGCCAGCACGGGCGCTGAAGTCTGGCGCTGGGACAGTGACCCATTTGGTGCCCAGTCAGCGGGAAGTCAAATTTGCAATGGTCAACCGGTCGCCAGTACGGGGCCGCCGGCGCCCCGACCAACGGTCAATTTACGCTTCCCTGGGCAGTACTTCGACGATGAGACCAAGCTGCATTACAACAGCATGCGGGATTACGACCCGAGTACAGGGCGGTACATTCAGGCGGATCCGAGTGGATTGAATGGGGGGTTTAGTCGGTATGGGTATGTGGGGGGGAATCCGATCTCCTTCGTTGATCCTATGGGGTTGGATAGTTGGGGCGCTGGTTCCGGTCCGGCTACAACGTCCCTCGACTTCAGTCGTGGTTCCGGCACATTGACAGCTACCAATCAGAACGGGACTGTGGTCGGTGTTTATGCGGCTGGCAACTTCACTATCCGCAGTAGCGGTGGACCATGGCCCGATGGAACATATTCGCCGACGCACTACAACAGGCACCCGGAGAGCGGTCCCAACGATAGCTATGGTTCGAACGGAATCATTGTCTTCGGCGTGGACGGGCGGACTGGGATGGGGCTGCACTCCGGTCGGAGCGGACCGAACTCGCCGACACTTGGCTGCGTCCGCACCACGGATGACGCTATGGCAGAGCTCGTCGACAGAACGTTACAGGGCACGCTCATCGGCGTCTTGAGAATTGGCCCATGAATAGGAGCGATCCCCCAAGGACAGGACTGCTTGCATTGGTTTGCTGCGGCGCAGTCGCTCTACTGGGATGGGGCCTTCCCCTCGCCTCTTACAGCAGCCCTGACAGGCGGCAATGCTCGCTGGCCGAAGCACAAGCGGCAGAGGATGTTGTGGGGCGCCTGAAGAGTTGGGCTGCTGTCCATGAGGCCTATGTTCGCTTCGGCCACTGCGACGACGGCAGCATAGGTCAAGGATTTAGCGAGTCGATCACAATTTTGCTGTCCGTCAAGTGGGATCGCCTTGGCGACCTTCGGCGCGTTGCGGCAAAAGATCGAGTGTTTGAATCGTTCGTCGTTAAGCACATCGACCTAACCGTGCCCGTGGAACGTCTCGAAGCGATTGCTAAGAACGCGCACCAGCGGTGTGGCAAGGGTGATTCTCTCTGTGGTCGCATTGCAAAGCGCGCGAGTGAACGGTGACTGGAGAGTGCAGTCTCCAGTCACCATGCAAGGTTGTGCAGCAAGGTTGTGAGCAAGGCTGGGGTCAGGTCTTGCCTTTCCCACTCATTCAAAATAACATCTCCCGATGTCCCGCCCCCTTCGCATTGAATACCCCGGCGCCATCTACCACGTCACCTCACGCGGTGACCGACGTGAGGCCATCTATCGAGATGACGACGATCGGCGGCTTCATCTCGCGGTCATCGAACAGACCATGCTGCGGTTCGACGCGCAAGTTCTGGCCTATTGCCTGATGGGCAACCACTACCACTTGGTGTTGCACACCCGGCAAGCCAATTTGTCGCGTTTGATGCGACATTTGAACGGTGTTTTTACCCAAGCGATTAACCGTCGACATGAGTTGGCTGGGCACGTGTTCCAAGGGCGCTTCAAAGCCATCTTGGTCGACCGGGATGCTTACCTGCTTGCGCTATGCCGGTACGTGGAACGCAACCCAGTGGCGGCAGGTGTGGTGATGTCAGTAGCTGACTGGCCATGGTCGAGTTTTGCGGCGCATGCCGGCTTGGCGCCAACGCCAAAGTGGTTGGACAGTGACGGCTTGCATGGGTATGTTTTAGGTCGACAAGTCAAGAGCACCGCAGATCAAAAGCAAGCAGCCCGCGCCTATATCGGGCTGGTGCAAAAGAAGGGTGAGGAGGATGCTTCACTGTGGAGCATTGGTTTGCGCCAACAGGTTTTTTTGGGTGACGAGAACTTTGTTGCTCGAATGCAGGCTCTGGCGCGGCCAGAGCAACGCAACGCGATTGAAGTGCCTATGCTGCAACGTCAACGACCAGCAACCCTGCAAGACTGTCTGCGCATGTTTCCTGACAGGAATGAAGCGCTGCTGCACGCCTATCAAGATTGCGGGGTCACCATGACGGCGATTGCGAGGGAGTTGGGCCTCTCCCTGTCAAGGGTCAGCCGCCTGATTCGGCGCGAGGAAGAGGGCATTGACAAAGGCAAGACCTGACCCTCGTCCTGCTCTCGTCCTGCTCGTCACTGTTGCGCGCCCACCTGCAGAACCAGTTTTATTCGACAACCGCTGCGCGCTGGACCGATCAACGCGTGGCCGCCAAGCAGATTGACCGCACGCGCTTTGGCGATGCTTTTGATCTGCAGCAGCAAGCGCTGGCCAAAGCCACCGTGCTGGCCATGGTGCCGCTGCTGGCCCTGGTCTGCGGCTTGGCGTATGGCCCAAGGCGCCGTGGCCTAGCCGTGCATCTGCATTTTGCTTTGCACTTTTACGCCTTTGCCCTGCACTACGTCACGGCGCTGTACGCGGTGCTGAGCCTGGGCCTTTTGGGCCTGCGCGCAGCGCACGTCACGCTGGGGCCCGACACGCTGGACCTCGTGGCGTCAACTTGCCAGGCCGTCGTGCTGGGCTGGTATTTGTCGCGTTCCAGCGGGCGTGTTTATGGTCTTGGCTTGGCCGCGCGCGTGTTGATATCGGTGCCCCTCGTGACGCTGGTATTTGCCATCATGCTGGTGCACCGCTTTGTTGTTTTTGGCCTGACCTTGTGGCTGGTTTGAGTCGCGGCTTGCGGTGCTGTTCATGGTATCGCTTGCCTTCAAAAACCGCGCAGCCAAAACCTCAGACCAGCGCCTTGGCCTCGGCTGTAAAGCCGATGACTGACGCTGATCAATTGAGCCAGTTTTCCAATTTCAAGCCCTTTACACGCTTGAATTCGCGCAAATTGTTCGTTACCAAGGTGGCGTCCAAGGCCAGAGCGTGGGCGGCGATCAGCAAGTCCATGGGGCCGATGATTTGGCCACGCGCCATCAGCTCGCCCTTTATTCGCGCGTAATGCGCTCTGGCGTCGTCGCCCAAGGGCAATACATTGAAAGCGGCAATCCATCGGCGCACTGCGGGTGCATACGCGGTGGACTGGGCACGCAGGGCGCCCACTTCCAGCTCCATGGCCACGATGACGGGCAGGCCAACGTCCGCCGCGTCAAAGCTGTTGAGGCGCGCAAACACTTGCGGCGGACGCCGCCGGATGGCGTAAATGCAGGTGTTGGTGTCCAGCAGAATCATCGTTACTGTCTGCCAGATCAACGTTTCAGCTTAGTGACAACTGTTTTGCTGTGCGCAGTCTTTGGCAGGGTGTGTTTTTGTGCCGATGTCTTCGGCGCATCGAGCCAATCGCGCTCCTGCGGCAAGCCTTGATCGGGCCGTACAAAACCCATGTCATCAGGCAAACCATGCAGCGCCGCCAAGAGCCGGTCGCCAAGCAAGGCCTGCGACTTGGCACGCAGCACCACAGCACCATCGGCCAACTTCTCTATCGACACTTCCGACGTGTCAAAGCGAAAGGCCTTGGGTAGCCGCACCGCTTGGCTGCGACCCGTCATGAACACCTTGGCAACTTCCATGGCTTGGCTCCAGTGAACTACGGCAATGGTAACTCTTGTCAGATATCGACGGTATCGGCAGGCGACGCAACGTTTGAAAAATGCCCTGCAAGACCACTGCTTCTTGCCACCAATCAGGGGCCTCAAAAACAGGGCCCGACGCGCTTGACCTTGTGGCTGGTTTGAGCCCGGCCATTGCGTGAAAGCCCGCAGACGCAGCCGATGCACGCTGCTGCAAGATCAGGCCATGGCACACCAAAATTCCTTGCCCACCCAAGCCCAGGTCATCATCGTCGGGGGTGGCATTGCCGGTTGTTCAACGGCCTATCACCTGACGCAAATGGGCGTCAAGGATGTGCTGCTGTTGGAACAAGGCAAGCTGACTTGTGGCACCACTTGGCACGCAGCGGGTTTGGTGGGTCAGATGCGGCCCAACCGCAACATGACGCGCATGAGCAAGTACGGCATTGAGCTGTACGCCAAGCTTGAAGCTGAAACGGGTTTGGCCACCGGCTGGAAACAATGCGGCAGCGTGAACGTCGCGCGCACTCCAGAGCGCTGGCAGATGTTCAAAAAGCAGGCAGCCCTCGCGCGCAGTTTTGGTGTGGAGGTGCATCTCATCACACCGCGTGAGGCGGGTGACCTCTACCCCATCATGCGCACTGACGACCTGCAAGGCGCCATCTGGATACCGGGCGACGGCAAGGCCAATCCGGCCGACCTGTGCATGTCGCTGGCCAAAGGCGCGCGCTTGCGCGGTGGGCGTTTGTTGGAAGACATTGAAGTCACCGGCGTCATCACCGAAGGCGGCCGCGTCACCGGTGTGCGCACCGCGCAAGGCGATGTGTTGTGTCAAACGTTAGTGAACTGCGCTGGCCAATGGGCGCGCCAGTTTGGCCGTTTGGCTGGCGTGAACGTGCCGCTGTACCCGGCCGAACACTTCTACATCGTCACCGGCCAGATCAAGGGTGTGCACCCCATGCTGCCCGTGATGCGCGACCCCGATGGCCTGATCTACTACAAAGAAGAGGTGGGCGGTTTGGTGATGGGTGGCTTTGAGCTGCAAGCCAAACCTTGGCGCATGGAGCCCATCCCCAGCAGCTTCCAATTTCAATTGTTAGACGAAGACTGGGACCAGTTCGAACCCCTGATGACAAACGCCATCCACCGCACACCGTGCCTGGAAATCGCACCCATCAAGATGCTGCTGAACGGGCCTGAGAGCTTCACGCCCGACGGCAACTTCATCCTGGGTGAAGCGCCCGAATTGCGTGGTTATTTTGTTTGTGCGGGCTTCAACTCGGCCGGCATCGCCAACAGCGGTGGCGCGGGGCACCTGACTGCTGAGTGGATCTTGGGTGGCGAAGCGCCCAGCGACTTGTGGGACGTGGACGTGCGCCGCTTTGGCAGTTTCACGGCCAACCGCAAAGCCTTGGCCGAACGCACCGGCGAAACACTGGGCCTGCACTACGCCATGCGTTGGCCGCGCCAGGAACTGGTGACCATGCGGCCCCTGCGCACCTCACCTTTGTATGAGCTGCTGGCGGCCAAGGGCGCTGAGTTTGGCAGCCGCAATGGTTGGGAACGTGCCAACTATTTTCGAACGTTAGATGGTTTGCACACCAGCGCGCGCCGCGCATTCGGCTTGTGCCGCCCTGGCTGGCTTGGTTGGATGATTGAAGAGCAGCGCGCCACGCGCCAAGCGGTGGCCCTCTACGACCAAACCTCGTTTGGCAAACTGCAACTGCAAGGCCGCGACGCGCTGGCCGTGTTGCAGCGCCTGTGCGCCAACGAGATGGACGTGGCCCTTGGCCGCATGGTCTACACCGCGATGCTCAACGAGCGCGGTGGTTTTGAGAGCGACCTGACCGTGATGCGTCTGGCGGCGGATCAGTTTTTGCTCATCACCGGCTCGGCGCAACCCGTGCGCGACGCCGACTGGATACGACGCCACATTGGCGCCGATGAATTTGCCGTGCTCACCGACGTGAGCGCGATGTGGAGCGTGCTCAGCGTGATGGGCCCCAACTCAGGTGAACTGTTAAAGCGCGTGAGCCCGGAGGATTTGTCGGCCACGGCGCTGAAGTTTTCGCACACCGTTGAGATCGACCTGGCCTTTGCCCGCGTGCGCGCCGCGCGCATGAGCTACGTGGGCGGCCCGGGGTACGAGCTCTACGTGCCCATCGAGATGGCGCGCCATGTCTACTTGGCCTTGCACGAAGCGGGAACCGATCTTGGCCTGCGCGACGCCGGTTATTA
>JAYVRO010000164.1:0-2095 GCA_043776165.1 Rubrivivax sp.
ACCGAACTGAACCAGCAGTTGCACGTGCTGGAGCAAACCTTGAAAGGTTGATCTTTGGGCCCCAAAACCGCCTTGGAACGCCAGCACAGCCGCAAAGAACAAGTCTGGGTACAAGGTTCTAACAAGCCAACACTTGTCCACAGCCCAGACCCCATCTCCCCAGTTATGCAGAAAACCGCTACACCAGAATGAGCCCTGCGCGCACAGGCTTGCCCCACTCGTAACGGCTTGATAGAAAAGGCGAAAATAGGCTTATCCCCAGATTTGCCTGCCCTCTACTACGACCACTACCTTTTATAAAGAGGAAGACATGATTGTTCTTAAAGCGGCTCAAGACAAAGTGCTCGCAGCGTTGCAATCGGTGGCGGGCATCGTTGAGCGCCGACACACCCTGCCCATCCTGGCCAACGTTCTTTTGCGCAAGAACGGCGAAGCCCTTGAGTTCACCACCAGTGACCTTGAAATCCAGGTCCGCACGTCCGCCGACCTGGGCGGCGACCCTGGCCCCTTCGCCATCACCGTGGGCGCGCGCAAGCTCATCGATATCCTCAAGGCCTTGCCAAACGATCAGGTCGTGACGCTGGCTGCGGCGCAAAACAAGCTCACGCTCACTGGTGGCAAAAGTCGTTTTACGTTGCAGACCTTGCCCAGCGACGACTTTCCACTGGTCAACGAAGCGGTGGACTTTGGCCCGACCTTCACCTTGCCGCAAAAAGTATTGCGCAGGCTCGTGAACCAAGTGCACTTTGCGATGGCGGTGCACGACATTCGCTACTACCTCAACGGCATCTTGTTCATCGCCGAGGGCAAAACGCTGACACTTGTAGCCACCGATGGCCACCGCTTGGCGCTGGCGCAAAACACGCTTGAAAACGACGTGCCAGGCAAGCAAGAAGTTATCTTGCCGCGCAAGACCGTGCTCGAGTTGCAGCGTCTCTTGAAAGACGAAGACACGCCGATCGACATGCGATTTGCAGGCAACCAGGCACGGTTTGCTTTTTCGGGCATGGAGTTCGTGACCAAGCTCGTGGAAGGCAAGTTCCCCGACTACAACCGGGTCATCCCCAAAGGCCATAAAAACATCATCGTCCTCGGCCGCGCGCCGCTCTTGGCTTGCCTGCAACGCGCAGCCATCTTGACGAGCGAAAAGTTCAAAGGTGTGCGGGTGAATGTTGAACCGGGTACGTTGCGCATCAGCTCCAGCAACGCAGAGCAAGAAGAAGCCAAGGAAGAGTTAGAGATTGACTACAACGGTGACAGCATCGAGATCGGTTTTAACGTTACCTATTTGATCGATGCACTTTCGAACATCAGCCAAGAGATGATCATGCTGGAGCTGCAAGACAGCAATGCCAGTGTGCTCATCACGCAGCCTGAAACGGCAGGGTTCAAGTACGTGGTGATGCCGATGCGTATCTAAGTTGAAAAGTTAATTTCCAGACATCAAGCGGGCTGCGGCCCGCTTCAGCGTTTTTGATGGGCAGCGCACAGCCTGCCCGCGAATGAAAAGAGTCCCCGATGAGTGAAGCCAGCAAGCCCCCAGGTCCTGACGACAACACCAAAAGGAGCGCCGATAAAAACAACGGTGTCACCAAGCGCGAGGTGCCCGACGAACAAGGCGCTGCGGCCAGCACAGGCAACGAAGCCAGCGCCGCTTATGGTGAAGGAAGTATCCAGATCCTGGAAGGCCTGGAAGCTGTGCGCAAACGCCCTGGCATGTATATCGGCGACACCTCCGATGGCACGGGGCTGCACCACCTCGTTTTTGAAGTCGTCGACAACTCGATCGACGAAGCCTTGGCCGGCCACTGCGACGACATCGTGGTCACCATCCACACCGACAACTCCATCAGCGTGGTCGACAACGGTCGTGGCATTCCCACGGGCGTGAAGATGGACGACAAACACGAGCCCAAGCGCAGCGCCGCTGAAATCGCGCTCACGGAATTGCACGCGGGTGGCAAGTTCAACCAAAACAGCTACAAGGTCAGCGGCGGCCTGCACGGCGTGGGCGTGAGCTGTGTGAACGCACTCAGCAAATGGCTTCGTTTGATCGTGCGCCGCGATGGCAAGGTGCATGCACTGGAGTTCAAAC
>JAYVRO010000165.1:0-6754 GCA_043776165.1 Rubrivivax sp.
GTGCTCGAGAACTCCTGACCCGGCATTTCAGAGATGCAAACCGTGCCGATCGCCCTCTGGGGCGTGGTGATGCTTGTCGCGCTGGCGCTGCTGTTCGACTTCATGAACGGCTTCCATGATGCGGCCAATTCCATCGCCACCGTGGTCTCCACCGGCGTGCTCAAGCCGTCGCAGGCGGTGGCCTTCGCCGCTGTCTTCAACGTCATCGCGATCTTCGTGTTCCAGCTCAAGGTGGCGGCCACCGTCGGCAAGGGCATCGTTGACCCGTCCATCATCGACCAGCACGTGGTGTTTGGCGCGCTGGTGGGCGCCATTGTCTGGAACGTCATCACCTGGTGGTACGGCATTCCTTCCAGCAGTTCACATGCTTTGATCGGCGGCATCTTGGGCGCCACGCTGGCCAAGGCCGGCGCCGGTCCGCTGATTGCATCCGGTGTCATCAAAACAGTCGTTTTCATCTTCGTTTCGCCTGCCATGGGCTTTTTGCTCGGCTCACTCATGATGGTCGCCGTGGCTTGGCTGTGCAGGCGCAGCTCGCCGCTGCGCGTAGACAACCATTTTCGTCGCCTGCAATTGGTGAGCGCGGGGCTCTATTCGCTGGGGCACGGCGGAAACGATGCGCAAAAAACCATCGGCATCATTTGGATGTTGTTGATCGCGGCAGGCTATTCAGCGGCCGCCGACAAAGTGCCGCCCTACTGGGTCATCTGGAGCTGCTACATCGCCATCGGTTTGGGCACCTTGTTTGGCGGTTGGCGCATCGTCAAGACCATGGGTCAGCGCATCACGAAACTCAAACCCGTGGGTGGTTTTTGCGCTGAAACCGGAGGCGCCATCACCTTGTTCACAGCCACGGCCCTGGGTGTTCCGGTGTCGACAACCCACACCATCACGGGTGCCATTTTTGGCGTGGGGTCGGTGCGCAATGCTTCGGCCGTGCGCTGGGGTTTGGCGCGCAGCATCGTGCTGGCCTGGATCTTCACCATCCCTGCCACCGCGTTCATCGCGGCCGTGTTCTATGCCGTGAGCTTGTGGGTTTTTTAGGGACTTTCTGGCGGCGCTCTAGCGGCGCTAAGGCGGCCCCAGCTGCCACTCAAAAAAGCGTTGTCCACTGAAAGCAACGGTGCCCATCAGCACCGTACCGCCCAGCAAAAGCGCCAGCACAACGCCCAACACTGGGAACCACGTGGTAGGGACCACGGCAGCGCCCGGGTTGTGCTTGTCGCGCCAGATGTCGTCGGATGTCAGCCCGCAAACGATGGCCATCAGCATGGACTGGGAGATCATCAGCCCCAAGACGGGGATGAGCAGCGAAGCGAGCCAATCATCCTGGCCCAGGTTTCTCATGCGCAAAACACCCAGCAGACCCGCCAAACTGGGCAAAGGGTGAAGCCATGCAAGGAGGTCGCGTTGGCCATAAAGATAAAAGCGGTGCGCGCCGAGAACGCCCAAAGAGAGCGCCAACCAGGTTGCAACGGTTTTTGACTTGTGTTGCGTCATGGGGCGCAGAGGCGGAGCGCCATGGATAGAAGCTGGCTGGGCAGGAACATCGGGCACCTTCGTTGTGGTTGTGCGGTAGCCGCTCGCCTCAGCGGACATTCAGCAGTTTATAATGCGCGATTCTCAGCGTCGGCTTGGCACCTCGTGGTGGCACAGCATCTCTACGAAGCTGATCACGGTCTTTTGAAGTTCATGCTGGACGCCCTGTTCGGCAGCATTGTCAAAAGTCCACACCTGATCGAAAAAGCCAGTGTGTCTCATGGCGACGAGATCGAAACTGCATCAAGGATTTTCCAAAATGGTCGTGATCCGCCTGGCCCGTGGCGGCGCCAAGAAGCGCCCCTTCTACAACATCGTTGTCTCCGATTCACGTGAGCGCCGCGATGGCCGTTTCATCGAACGCGTGGGTTTTTACAACCCCATGGCAGCAGGCGGCGAACAGCCCTTGCGCGTGGCGCTGGACCGTGTCACCCATTGGGCAGGCGTGGGCGCACAGCTGTCACCCACCGTGGCCCGCTTGGTAGACCAGGCCAAGAAGGCTGCGTAAAGCGCTTGTTGAGGTGAGAGCCGTCGTACTCGCCCCAAGCGTTGCATGATGGCTGCGGCCCACTCTTCGCCCCTGGCCGAAGCTTGGCCTGAAGACGCGGTTGAAGTCGGGCGGGTGCTCGGCGCTTGGGGCATCAAGGGCGGCATCAAGGTCAAGGCCTTTGCCGCCGATCCCCAGGCGCTTTTTTCGTCGCAACGTTGGTTTCTTCAGCCTGCTGACAAACCAGGCCCGCTCGCCAACTTATCCAAGGCGGCCGCCCCTTTCCCGAGTTTGCTGTCTATCACGGACGCTCGCGAGCAAGGGGACGGCATCGTTGCCACGACGCAAGAAATCACGGACCGCGACGAGGCCCTGGCCCTGGCGGGCGCGCGCATCTTCGTATCGCGCTCGAGCTTTCCCGTGGCCAGCGACAACGAGTTCTACTGGGTTGACCTGATTGGGCTGTCTGTGGTCAACCGCGAAGGCGCCCCGCTTGGCCAGGTCCTGAGCCTTGTTGAGACAGGGCCGCACTGTGTGTTGAGCCTGTCGTCATTGGGCGCAGAAGGGCAGGCCCGAATGATCCCATTTGTTGATGTCTACATCGACAATGTTGACTTGGCGGCTCGCCGTATCACGGTGGATTGGTCGCTCGATTTTTGAGGCGTTTGCGCCATGCGCTTTGACCTCATCACGCTGTTTCCAGAGCTCATTGCACCGCACCTTGCCCTGGGTGTGACAAGACGAGCGTTTGAGTCCGGCGCCGTGGACGTCAGAGTCTGGCCATTGCGAGACCACACTGACGACGCCTACCGGCGCGTTGACGATCGCCCCTATGGCGGTGGCCCGGGCATGGTGATGTTGGCCGAGCCTTTGCTGCGAGCAACGGCTGCGGTGCGCGCCGACCGGGGTCAACCTGATCACTTGTCGATTGTTCACTTCACGCCCACGGGCCGACGCTTGGACCAAGGCTTCGTTCGGGAGATCGCCCAAGGCGACGGCGCTGTCTTGATTTGCGGTCGATATGAAGGCATTGATCAGCGTTTCATTGACGCCCAGGTCACCCACGAAATCAGCATGGGTGACTTCGTTCTCTCGGGCGGTGAATTGCCAGCACTTGTGCTCTTGGATGCCGTAGCGCGTTTACAGGAAGGCGTGTTGACGGTCGAATCGCACCAACAAGACAGCTTCTCTGAAGGCCTGCTGGAAGGCCCTTGCTACAGCAAACCCGAAAGCCTGACCACGGCTGCGGGCACAGCTCCGGTACCGCCCATCTTGCTGTCGGGCCATCATGGACAGATCAAACAATGGCGTCGGGAACGTGCGCTCGAGATCACGGCAAGAAGGCGGCCCGACCTTCTGCAACAAGCGCGCAGCGCTGGGCAGCTCACCGCCCCGGACGAGAAGTTCCTTCTAAGCCTCGGGTTATACTCATAGGCTTTTCGATCCTCTGACGGACACATTCATAGTCTTGCCTCACATTGATCGCCATTCGAATGTGCGCTTGCAAGCCACAGCGCACTCGTCTCGGCGACCAAAGCAAGACCCCAACCTAACCACAGTCCCGGTCAAGATCGCACGGAGAAAGCCAGATGAACATCATCGAAACCCTCGAAAAAGAGGAAATTGCTCGACTCAACCGCACCATCCCCGCATTCGCCCCTGGCGACACGGTGATCGTGAACGTGAATGTCGTTGAAGGCACACGCAAACGTGTGCAGGCCTATGAGGGCGTGGTCATCGCCCGGCGCAATCGGGGGCTCAACAGCAGCTTCATCGTGCGCAAGATCTCCAACGGCGAGGGCGTCGAGCGGACTTTCCAGCTCTACAGCCCCTTGCTCTCAGGCATCGAAATCAAACGCCGTGGCGACGTTCGCCGCGCCAAGCTCTATTACTTGCGCCAACGCAGCGGCAAGTCCGCACGCATCAAAGAAAAACTGGTGTGACAAAACCCGGCAAACGGTCCAACCGTTTGCCATACCGACTGCCCTGGCTCTGGCGTCGCTTCATTAGATCAGGCCGCCCCAGGGCGGCCTTTTTCATGGGCGCCGCGAAAGCCGATCACTGAACGTCCGTGGACGTGGCCTCGATCACTTGCAAGTCGTTGTCACGGGCAAAGTTCATCACAAAGTCCCAGGCCATGGGTTCGATGTCCTTGAGGGCTTCGCTCACCAACACGCACTTCACTTCGCCCTGGACGCGAGGCACACAGTAGGGTGAATAGCCGATGAATGCGCCAATGCCTCCTTGACCGCCGCCAGGGCGAAAACAAGACATGGCACCCGCCAAGCGCTCTGACCAATCACTGGGGCGAAAGGTTTTGCCGTCTTTGGTGATGCCACGAATGATGATCTGACGTGGCTGCGGTGGTTTCATCGGATGCGGCGTGGCCAAAAAAGGCGTTCGCCGCGCTGGCAGGGCGGGCCAAGCACTCGGCGCCAGGCACATTGTGCCTGGGTGTTGTTGCATTGCAGCATGTCTGAGCGTTTGCATCTGCGCCCTGGGCGGTTTGGTCGATCTCAGGTCATCGGCCTATTCAGCGCCACCTTTAGAATGCCGTCCCGGCTGGCGCCTGACCGCAGGGTTGTGTGTCGGCCGTTTTTCTGGCCGCTGACTTGTCATCTCAAAGGACCCCAATGAACGCCCCTGAGCCCGCCGTCACCTTGCCCATGCCGCACGTGATGAACACCTATGGCCGCTTGCCCATCGCCTTGTCGCATGGCAAAGGTTGTTGGTTGTGGGACACCCAGGGCCGACGTTATTTGGACGGTTTGGCGGGCGTGGCGGTTAACACCTTGGGCCACGGACACCCCAAGCTCGTGCCAGCCATTCAAGACCAGGTCGCCAAGCTCATGCATGTGGCGAATTACTACGAAATTCCGCAGCAAGAAACACTGGCCGCCAAGCTGTGTGAAATCTCTGGCCTGTCGTCGGCCTTTTTCTGCAATTCCGGCCTCGAAGCCAACGAAGGTGCGCTGAAGATCGCGCGCAAGTTTGGTCATGACAAAGGCATCACGCGCCCCGAGATCATCGTCTATGAAAAGGCTTTTCATGGCCGCTCGATCGCGACCTTGTCGGCCACCGGTAATGTCAAAGTGCAACAAGGTTTTGGCCCTCTGGTTGAGGGATTTGTGCGCGTGCCGTTGAATGACCTCGCTGCGGTTGAAGAAGTGGCCAGAACCCACCCCAACGTCGTGGCCGTGTTCCTGGAAACCATCCAAGGCGAAGGCGGTGTGAACAACACGCGTGTGGAACACTTGCAAGGCCTGCGCCGCATCTGCGACCAGCACGACTGGCTTTTGATGCTCGACGAAGTGCAATGCGGCCTGGGCCGCACCGGCAAGTGGTTTGCACACCAATGGGCCGGCATCCAGCCCGACGTGATGCCGCTGGCCAAAGGCCTGGGTTCTGGTGTGCCCGTGGGCGCCGTGGTGGCGGGCCCACGCGCCATGCAGGTCCTGGGCCCGGGCAACCATGGCAGCACTTTTGGTGGCAATCCCCTGGCCATGCGTGCTGCGATTGAGACGCTGCGCATCATGGAAGAAGATGACTTGCTGGCCAACGCTGCACGCATGGGTGCACTGATGCGTGAACGTTTTCAGCGCGAGCTGGGTGCCCTGCCCGGCCTGGAAATTCGTGGCCAGGGTTTGATGATCGGCATCGACCTGGGCCGCCCCTGCGGCGTGTTGCTCAAGCGTGCGGCGGATGCCGGTTTGATGATCAGCGTCACCGCAGACAGTGTTGTGCGCCTGCTGCCCGCACTCATCATCAACGAGGCCGAAGCCACGCAGATGGCGAGCATGGTGTGTGAGCTCATCACAACCTTCTTTGCTGAGCAAAAACCGTGAATCGCCCCATGAAGCCAGGCCACACACTCATCAAACACTTCTTGCAAATCAAGGACCTGCGCGCCGAGGAATACAGCTATCTCTTCGAGCGTGCACGCACCATCAAGACGCGCTTCAAAAATTACGAGCGCTACCAGCCGATGGTGGACCGCACCTTGGCCATGATTTTTGAGAAGGCCAGTACACGAACACGCGTGAGTTTTGAGGCCGGCATGTACCAGATGGGCGGCAGCGTGGTGCACTTGACCACCGGTGACAGCCAACTGGGCCGCGCAGAGCCGATCGAAGACTCGGCCCGCGTGATCAGCCGCATGGTTGACTTGATCATGATTCGAACTTACGAGCAAACCAAGCTCGAAGCCTTTGCCGCCAATTCACGCGTGCCCGTCATCAACGGCCTGACCAACGAATACCACCCCTGCCAAATCCTGGCCGACATCTTTACCTACATCGAACACCGCGGTGACATCAAAGGCAAGGTCGTGGCCTGGGTCGGCGACGGCAACAACATGGCCAACACGTGGCTGCAAGCAGCCGAGGTGATGGGATTCAAAGTGCACGTCAGCACACCCAGTGGTTACGAGATAGACCCCGCTGCCGCAGGCATCAAGGACACCAGTTGCTACCGCGTCTACAACCACCCCTTGGAGGCCTGCGAAGGTGCGCACCTCGTGACCACCGACGTGTGGACCAGCATGGGCTTCGAGGCACAAAACGAAGAGCGCTTAAAAGCCTTTGTCGACTGGTGTGTAGACGACGAAATGATGGCAGTGGCGCAACCCGACGCGCTCTTCATGCACTGCTTGCCGGCGCACCGAGGTGAAGAAGTGACAGCAGAAGTGATCGACGGACCGCAGTCGGTTGTGTGGGATGAAGCAGAGAA
>JAYVRO010000166.1:0-6754 GCA_043776165.1 Rubrivivax sp.
TTGATGCCACCGTAACTCAGGTTCATGTCGTAGATCGACTGGTCAGGCACGAAGTTCTTTTCGCCGTCGATCAGCCTATCGCCGGTGCGGTAGCCGGTGTAGAAGTTCTGCGCCACGGTGAGCGCCCAACCGCCCTGTGTCCAGGTGCCGCTCAGACGATGTTTCCAGCGCAAGACAACACCGCCGCCGTCGGCTTCCAGCACGGGCTGTGATTGCCGTACGCCAGCGGCAGTGAAGGTATCTTCCACGATCGTACCCACCTTGCGTGAGATGGCGCCGCCGGGGCTGGTTTGGTCATACCGAATGAAGTATGTGCCCGACAAGCCCACATCCAAACGCCCACCGGCCAAAGCAAAGCGGGCGTTGATGTCAAGGTCCACACCTTCGAGTTTGGCGCTGCCCACGTTGGCATTGATGGCCCGGGTCTGGTCGACTTCACCGGTGGCGTTCAGCACCACCAGGTTGGCGTAGGCCGGGTCGCCTTGTCGATAGCGCGTGACGATCTCTTGCGTTGACGGCGCGGTGATGATGCCGCCCACGTTGACGCGCCAGTAGTCGGCCGATACCGTGACCGCGTCGATGGGCGAAAACACAATGCCCAGCGCGCTTTGCTTGCTCTTTTCTGGCTTCAGCAAGGGGTTGCCACCGGTCAGCTCATTGACTTGCAGGTTGGGGTTATTGGGGAACCTTGGATCGGTGAATTGCGCCGATGTGCCCACGGTCTGCGGTATCCACAGTTCCACCAAGGTTGGCGCGCGGAAACCTGTGCCTGTGCCACCACGCACGACCAAGTTCTTCATGGGCTGCCAACGCAAGCTGGCCTTGTAGGTGTCGGCGTTGCCCACGTCGTTGTACTTGTCATGTCGAACTGCAACATTGGCCTCCAACTGCTTGAACACCGGCACCACCAGTTCACCAAACACCGAGCTGATCTTGCGGCTGCGGTCCACCGGCGACTGCGCACCGCCCAGGCCCGCAATGTCGCCAGAAAAGAGCGCCGCGCTGGGCCGGGTCTGGTAGGTCTCGTCACGCAATTGCAGGCCCGCCGCGTAGGCGGCCGCGCCTGCGGGAACTTTGAACAAGTCACCCGACAACTTGGCATCAACGATCTTTGATGTGGTGGTGCCGTTGAGCGTGTCGCCGGTGTACTTGGCGGGTTCGATGGCTTTCTTGAAGGCGTCACTCAGCGTCAATGACCAAGGGTTAAAGTCACTCGACGATTGCACGGCTTTGGCGTAGGCCACTTGCGAAAAGTAGCCGTCAGGCACCGAGCCACTGAGCTGATATTTATTGGCCGTGTAGGCCAGCTCCCAGCTTTGCCCGGCGATTTCGCCGCGCCCGCCAATCACGCCCCGCGATTGCTCTGTCACGTCGCGCTGCGTGCGTGGCCCAAAGTCAAACACCCGCGCCGTCACCGCCAATGGCTGGCCTACCAAGGCGCCAAAACCATTGGCATTGAGGTAGTCAGCCGCAATCTTGTAGTTGGGGTTGGTGGGGTAGATCAGCAGCGCGGGGTCCACGCGCTGCGCATCAAACTGCGCGTCGGTGACAAGAAAGCTGCGCCGCACGGGGCTGGGCTGAAAGCGCTGGATCGAGATGCTCTTGGTCAGCAAAGCATCACCAAACAATTCGAAAGAATCGCTGGCGCGATAGACCCCATTGAGCGTCAGGTTAGTGCTTTCGCGCTGCGGGATCAGGCCCACAAAGGCATTGCTGTCAAACGTGCAATAGGGCGTGTTCTTGCCTGTGTTGGTGGGGTTTTTGAACATGTTGATCGTGGCGCACTGGTCTTTGGCCGCCAGCGGATTGCCATAACCCGTGCCCGGCGAGTTGCCAAAGCCCGCCACGCGTGTGCCCTGCTGCCACACGCCGTTCACCAACTTGCCCGGGACAAAAGCGCCTTCAATGTTGCCTTGGCCGGTAGCAGCCGCAACGATCCAGGGAAAGACGTTGCCCGTTTTAGAGAATTCGCGGCTGGCTGCAAACAGCGCCGATTCTTTGTCCATCGAAAGTGACGCCGTGAGGTTGTAGCGATCTTTGTTGAGGTCGCCAATACCCGCCACGATCGAGGCCTTTTGCGACTTGCCGCCGCCGTCGCGCGTGGGGGTACCGCCGCCCAAGCCAAGGTCAAAGCCCTGAAAGTCTTTGGCCAAGATGAAGTTCACGACACCGGCCAGGGCTTCAGAACCGTAGATGCTGGACGCACCATCTTTCAGCACTTCAACGCGCTCTACCGCCGCCAAGGGAATGTTGTTCAAGTTCACCGAGCCGCCCAAGCCACCGGCCGACACCGCCAAACGCCTCCCGTTGACCAGCACCAACACACGCCCGCCCCCCAGCCCGCGCAGCGACGCCGTAGAGCGCCCCGCCGTTGACGAACCAGCGCCCGTGGCGTTGCCGATCGAATTGGATGAGCTGAACGCCGCGATCGACTGCATCAGATCTTCGGTGCTCGTCACCCCACTGCGGGCAATCTGCTCGCGCGTGATGGTGGTCACCGGCAGCGCACCTTCGGCATCAACACGCTTGATGGCCGAGCCAGTGATCTCAATGCGTTGTTCCTGTTGGGCCCAGGTCAAAGGTGAAAAACTGGCGCCGGCCAAAGCCGCGCACGCAGCGGCCACCGGGGTCACTCGAGAAAAGCAGTTCATGAAATCTCCTTGGAGGTTGCAGTTGGCCCAGGTCGCATGCCTGGGCTCGTGGGAGCAATCTATTCAGCTTGGGCAAAGGGCCGTGAAGCAGTGCATGGCAGCGCTGCGACGTTGTGCGACACGGCGTGGTGGTGATGTCGCGCCAGGACGCAAACACGCGTGACGGCGACACAAAAACAGGCGAAGCAACGCGGCGCCACAAATCCCAGGCAGGGCGGACTTTCCCGCGCTGTTGCGCGGCCAACACGTTCAGGTGGCTGATACGCTCGCCGCCACCACACTCATGACAACAAACGCACCCTCACCATGACTTATTGCGTAGGCATCCGGCTCGACGCCGGCTTGGTTTTTCTCTCCGATTCACGCACCAACGCGGGCCTGGACCAGATCAGCACGTATCGCAAGATGATCATTTACGAAGGCACCGGCGACCGCTTCATGGTGCTGCTGTCGGCTGGCAACCTGAGCATCAGCCAAAGCGTGCGCGAGATCTTGCAAGTAGAAAAGATCGACAACGGCGACGACGAGCCCATCACCATCTGGAACGCCAAAAGCATGTTCGACGCCACCCGCGTGCTGGGTGCGGCCGTGCGCCGCGTGTACGTGCAAGATGGCCCGAGCCTCAAGGCAGCGGGCATTGACTTCAACGCCAGCATGATTTTTGGCGGGCAAATTGCGGGCGAGGCGATGCGCCTTTTTCTCGTCTATTCAGCGGGCAACTTCATCGAAGCCACACGCGAGACGTGCTTCTTTCAGGTCGGAGAAAGCAAGTACGGCAAACCCATCCTGGACCGCGTGCTGACACCAGCCACGCCGCTGGACGAAGCCGCCAAATGTGCTTTGGTGTCGATGGACAGCACGCTCAAGTCCAACCTCAGCGTGGGCTTGCCGCTGGACCTGCTGGTGTACGAAGAAGGCCGCTTCAAGAGCGACCGCATTGCCTGCATCGACGAGCACAGCCCGTATTTCCAGATGATCCACGGCACCTGGGGGCAACGGCTCAAAGAAGTGTTTGAAGGCATTGACGACCCCCGCTGGGACGGCGGCGCCACCAACTTCCCGCTGATGGCGCCAGGCAGCCGGTTTGAGGTGATGCGCAAGATCACCAACCCTAACGAGAGAATCGTGTAACCAGCTTTTAACGTTTGACCTTATCTGCACTTGACAGCATGGCGCGGTAGACGGCAAACGCAAAATGGGGCGAAGCGCCAGCGCTTGACGATCAGAATGACATGTCGTTGAGCTTCGGCTTGCGAAACTAGTTAGGCAGCGATAAGCCTATAGCTACCCTGTACAAGCAGCTTCAGTTCTCGCTCTAGCGTAGGGACAAGTGGCAGAAGGAACTCAAGTTCGTTCGACACCGCATCGAGGACGAATATGGCCACTGGCAGCTTGTCGGTGTTCTGTTGGTACGAAATGTTCTTGTCGACGGTGATAAAGGCGTCGAATTTTTGCGCGGCCAGCGCCAGCAACTTGCCGTTCTTGATGCCCGACCAGCCTTCGATGACAACGGTCGACACCGCATGCGAGGGCAGCGACCGACGCAGTCGCGTCGGGACGCACTCGTCAAGCAGCAGGCGCATCGGCTGCTAGGCGCTCACGCGCCGCTTCGAGTACTGCAATGGCCCGCCCCCGTGACACAGACGGAAAGTCCTCAAGGAAATCCTCCATCGAAGAGGTTCCTTCAAGGTAGTCGAACAGGTTCTTCACAGGGACGCGCGTGCCGGTGAAGCACAGTGCTCCGCTCATGATCTCTGGATCGCGGCTGACGAGGGATACATCCATGGAGACCTCCGGAGCGAATGTTTGCTGCGAACCTGAGCAGTGTCTCTATTTTGAAGCCTGGGTTGACATCACTCGGCGCATCAAGGCGCTTTGCCCTGCAGAACAACCAAGCTCTTGAAGCCACCCCAGAACATGCGTTTGCCGTCGAATGGCACGTTCTTTTGATCCATCGCCATCACACGGGGGTCGGCCATCACGGCCTTGTTGACTTTGTCGCGTGCACTGCGTGACGCAAAAGTGATCCACGAGAAAACCACGACTTCATCATCCTTGAGCTTCACGGCTTGGGGGAAGGAGGTGCGTTTGCCCGGCTTGACATCGTCAGCCACGTTCTCAAACACACCGAGCGCGCCATGCTCGATCCAGATCTTGCCAAACTTGTTGGCCATCTTGCGGTACTCGGCCAGCCTGGCCTTGGGCACGGGCACGACATAACCATCGACGTAATGGGCCATGAGAATCTCCTTAACGTTTGACAAGAGTTGAAATCAATCGGGGTGCGCGACGCGGCTAGCGCAGCGCCATGTAGAGCATCAACGCGCCGATCAACACCGGCTGGTGAAGCATATAGAAGCTCAGACTCCAGCGGCCCAGCGCCGCCAGCGGTGCCAAGGCGCGCGGCAGATTCGCGGCCATCCACCTCGGGTGATTTGTCAACACCCAGCGTCCGGTCGCCAAACCCCACAGCACCACCCCCAGCCAGGGCAACAGTGGCACAAAGTCTTCAGTGATGGGTTTGCGGGTGACCAATCCCACCCAGTTCAGCAGGGGTTGGTCAAACAGCGGCAGTCGCACAAAGTGCGGCAGTGCAATGGCGGCAGCCCCCACAGCTGCCAACCACCACGAACTGCGGTTGGCAGCACAGCGCGCCAGCAGCAACATCACAGCGATGCCATGCAGCACGCCAAAGCTGATCCAGCTCTTGGGGAACATGAAAGCCGAGCCGATGCTGACCAACGCGGCGCACGCAGCCACTTGCGGCCAGCGCCGCCAAAACTTGGGCCAACTTTGCCCCGCCTGCAAGGCCACGGCCAACGACAAACCGGAGGTAAAAAGAAAGAGGCTCACGATGCAGGTGCGTTGCAGCGTCCAGAACGGGTCGAAGTAAAAGCTCTGGCGCGGCGTGTAGAGGCCCAAGTGGTTGAGGTCAAAGCAGAAGTGGAAGACAGACATCCACACGATGGCCGCACCACGCAGCGCGTCCAGCGCGTCAAAGCGCAGGGGCCTTGTCCCTACCGATGTGGATACCGACAAGAGAGTCATGAATCCGATTTTTCGTAGATATCGCTGAAAACTTTGCCATCCCAGGCATAGAGCAAATAGGCCGCGTGTTCACATCGGCTCGCGCCTCGGGGTTTGAGCAAGCCCACGTTGTGGCCCCCCTCGCGACGTACGCTGTTGTAGACCACACCGTGGCCTTGCGCCCGAAAGAGTTTGCCTCCCAGCGCGCGGGCAGCGCCGTAGTCATCGGCGTCGTACACCGCCGCCGGCACAGCGCCGGCTGGGCGCAGTTCATGCAGCTTGGCGTCGATGGCCACGTGGTACAGCCGCATGGGCAAGTGCATGGCGCGCTCATTCGTGGCGGCCAAAAACCGTGCGTGGTGGTAACGCGTTTCCGCCACGGCCGTGGCGCGTTCCCGAGCGGCGTAAAACACGCCGTAACTGCCGTCAGAAAAGCGGCTGCCCAAAGTATTGACATGCGTGAAAGCGGCCATGATGGGGCCACTGCCAGGGCCGAACACGCGGTCGGCGGCAGCGACACGTTCGATGTGACCGAGCTCATCGCGCAGCCGCTCGTTGCTCATGGCTTCCAGGGCGTACAAGGCGTCAAAGTCGGTGCTGCTGGCCACGCGGTCAAAGAGGTTGATGGCGGGGTGGCGCGTGGGCACGATGCGACAGGCTTGCAGCCAGCGCACACGCTTGACTTGCAAGGCGGTTTGCGCGGGGCCCTGTCCGGCCATCAGGACCAACCACCACCGCGCACGCCGTCAAGATAGCGCCGAACAAAGTTCACATCGCTCAGATTGCCCGCGAGCATGCGCGCCAGTGCACTGCGGCCACCAAATGGCGGCGCACTGTTGGGTTGCCTGACCCAAGCGTCGGCAGCGGCCTCATCGGGCAACAGGATTTGCAGGCTCTTGTAGATGCCCAAGATGTTGGACAAGCGCTCCAGCGTGTCGCGCGACAACTTGGCCTGCGCTGGGTCTTTGCGCCAGGCAAAAAAAGTCGAGCGTGGCGGCGCGCCCAGCAAGTTGGTTTGTTCATCAACGCTCAAACCCCAGGCGGTGGCGATGCGCTCAAAAGCGCGCAGGCCCGCA
>JAYVRO010000167.1:0-6752 GCA_043776165.1 Rubrivivax sp.
TCACTTTGTACCGTTCGCACTGAGCTTGTCGAAGTGCCTGGCGGGGCTTCGACAAGCTCAGCCCGAACGGATCCTTTGCTAAGCGAACAGTATTGGGGCCTGACTGGGCTGTTCGCCCGCCACGCTTCTAGCGCAGTTCTTTGCGCACCACCAGTTTCAAGCCCGACCAGGTGGCGTCCACGGCGCAGACCTTCACGTCCACCCAACCCAGGGGAAGGCAGACTTCACGGATCACGTCTTCGGTGACGTCGGTAGGCACTTTGGCAGCTTTTTTGGGCCAGGACACCCAGACCACGGCGTCGGGTTGCAACTGTTCGCGCCAGCGGGTCAAACATTGACTTAACTCGCTGCGTTGAGTGGTGAAAAGCTGCACCAGGTGGACGTTTTTGCCACCGCGCTGGGCCCAAAGCACCGGCTCTGGCAGGGGCGCTAACAATTCAAGATAGCCAGCCGGCGGCTTCACCAGCCAGACGCATTGGCCTGCCTTGATGCCCAGCTTCTTGGCCAAGGGCGTCCCTGAATAGCCTGCGGGTAAGGCTGTTGCCACAGTTGTTGCCATATGGTTAACAATTCAGATCAGTGAATGGGCTGACAAGGCCAACAACTGCGCCACCACGGCCACAGCAATCACTTCGGGCTCCTTGCCTTCAATGCCCGGCAGGCCGATGGGGCAGGTGATGCGGTTAATCTGCTCGGCAGGCAGCCCGCGCGCTTCAAAACGATGGCAAAAGCGCGCGTGTTTTGTCTTGGAGCCGATCAAGCCCAGAAAAGCAAAGTCGGCGCGGCGCAGGATGGCTTCGGTGATGGCCATGTCCAAGCCATGGCTGTGGGTGAGCACCAGGTACAGCGCTTTGGCGGGCGCCAGCGCCACTTCGGCTTGCACAGGTTCGACGCAGACACGTTCAATGTGCGCAGGCGATGGTTGAGTGGGGAACTGGTCTTCACGCTCGTCGATCCACTGCACCTGGCAGTCAATGCCAGCCAGCAACTGAACGATGGCGCGGCCGACATGGCCAGCACCGTAGAGCTGCAAGAAAAACCGCGGCGTGCTGGTGGGCCACAACGCGGGGTTGTCCATGGTCAGTGGCACAAAACGCAGCGTGACGGCGCCGCCGCAACATTGGCCCAAGGCAGGGCCCAAAGCGTAGTGATGGGTCTGTTCTGCCAAGGCGTTGGTCAGCGTGTTAGTCAGCACCAAACGCCTGGCCAGCTCAATGGCTTGCAGTTCGAGATGACCACCGCCGATGGTGCCAACCACCTCATCGGCGGCGACCAACATGCGCGTGCCGACACCTCGTGGCACAGAACCCTGCGCTGACTGCACCTGCACCACCACGGCGCGCCGCCCCTGGCCAAACCACGACAGCGCCGCAGAGCGAAGTGGCGTCGTCATGCGGCGCGTTTCAGGGTGGTGATGGCGGTGATGGCGCGCAACACGGCTTCGGGCGTGGCCGGGGCCTGCAAGGGCGGGTCGATGCGGTGGTCGCCAACAGCCGAGATCGCGTCGCGAATGGCGAAGAACACCGAGAAGGGCAGCAGCAGCGGTGGCTCGCCAGTGGCTTTGCTTTGATTCACCGTGTCAGGCAGTTTGGGGTTGTCGAACAGGCGTACATGGAACTGCGCCGGGCAGTCGTTGGCAGTAGGGATCTTGTAGGTACTCGGCGCATGGGTGGTCAGCTTGCCGCTTTGTGGATGCCAAACCAGCTCTTCACTGGTCAGCCACCCCATGCCCTGGATGAACGCGCCTTCCACCTGTCCGATGTCCAAGGCCGGGTTGATGGAGCGGCCCGCGTCGTGCAGCACGTCAGCGCGCAACAGTTTGAATTCTCCGCTCAGCGTGTCGACCACCACTTCGCTCACGGCCGCGCCGTAGGCAAAGTAAAAGAAGGGATGGCCTTGCATGCGCTCGCGGTCCCAGCTCAGGCCAGGCGTGGCGTAAAACCCGTCGCTCCACAAGGGCACGCGTGCCAAGTAGGCCATGTTCACCAGGTCGGTAAAGGCCATCTGCTGCGGTCCGCCGCGCACCAGGCCATCTTCGAAGCGCACATCGCCTGCGGTGCCGCCCCAGACACCACGCCAATGAGCGGCGGCCAAGGCAGCCAAACCTTGGCGAATCTGCGCTGCTGCGTGCTTCGCGGCCATGCCGTTGAGGTCGCTGCCGGTTGACGCTGCCGTGGCCGAGGTGTTGGCCACTTTGTGTGTGTCGGTGGCGCTCACACGCACCTGGCTCAAGGGCACGCCAAGTTCCTGCGCCACCACCTGCGCGACCTTGGTGTTCAAGCCCTGTCCCATCTCGGTGCCCCCATGGTTCACCAGCACCGAGCCGTCGGTGTAAACATGCACCAAAGCACCGGCCTGGTTCAGGTGCACGACGTTGAATGAAATGCCGAACTTCAGCGGCGTGAGCGCCAGGCCTTTTTTCAGCACCGGGCTCGTGGCATTGAACGCGCTGATCGCAGCGCGGCGCGCCAGGTAGTCGCTGCTCGCCACGAGTTCGTCGGTCAACTCATGGATGACGTTGTCGCTCACCACCTGGCCATACGGCGTGCTGTTGTTGTGCGCCATGCCGCTGGACTCATTGCCGTAGAAATTCGCACGTCGCACGTCGAGCGGGTCCAGCCCGAGCCGCCGTGCCACCGAGTCCAGCAAGTACTCGATGGCGATCGCCCCCTGCGGCCCGCCGAAGCCACGAAATGCGGTGTTGCTTTGCGTGTTGGTCTTGGCCGAATAACCGTGCAGATCCACGTGCGGCAACCAGTAGGCGTTGTCAACATGGCACAGCGCACGCGTCATCACCGGGGCCGACAGATCGGCCGAATGACCGGCCCGCGAGAGCATGGTCAGCGCCAGGCCCAACACGCGGCCCTGTTCGTCGTGTCCCGCATGCAGCGCGTACTCAAAGCAGTGGCGCCGCCCGGTGATGAGGAAGTCGTCGTCACGATCAACGCGCAACTTGACGGGCCGATTCAGGCGCTGCGCCGCCACGGCCGCGACACAAGCGAAGAGCGCCGATTGCGATTCCTTGCCGCCAAAACCGCCGCCCATGCGCCGACATTCCACGCGCACAGCATTGGCTGGTCGACACAGTGCATGCGCCACCAGGTGCTGCATCTCACTGGGGTGCTGCGTGGAACACCAGAGCATCAAACCGCCGTTCTCGGCCGGCGCGGCGTACGAGATTTGGCCCTCCAGGTAGAACTGCTCCTGGCCGCCCACGCTGAAGCTCAAACTCAGTTGATGCGGCGCACTGTCGATGGCGCGGTGGGCATCACCACGCGCCAGATGCATGGGTGCCACGACGTACTGGCCGGCGGCATGCGCCGCTTGCGGTGTGAGCAGCGCGGGCAAGGGTTCGCAGCGGATCACCTCTTTGGCCAACGCCGCAGCGCGCCGGGCCGCTTCGCGCGTGCTCGCGACCACGGCAAACACGGGCTGGCCGAGGTAGCGCAGTATTGCGCCCGTTTCGCCAGCGAGGATCGGATCGTCCTTGACCAAGGCGCCGCAGTCGTTGGGGCCAGGGATGCTCTTGGCGGTGAAGACGTCCACCACACCGGGCATGGCGCGCAGGCGTTCCAGATCAATGCTGATCAGCTTGCCATGCGCAACGGGCGACAAACCCAGCGCCGCATGCAAGGTGCCCGCCAGCTCGGGCAAGTCATCGGTGAAGGGTGCGGCACCGGCCACATGCAGATGCGCCGATTCGTGTGGCCACGCGTGGCCAACGGCGGCTACCGCGGCAGGTGCAGTGGCTGCGCCAATTGGATCGGCTGGCCCGTTCATGCCATCTCCTCGCGGTGCCAGACCGACACAGCGCGTTCGGGCAAGGGATCTTTGACACGCGTTTCCAACCAAAAGCGGCGCAACAAGTTTTGCGCCACCTGCAGCCGATAGTCGGCGCTGGCACGCATGTCGCCCAAGGGTGTGAAGTCATGCGCCAGCGCTGTGGTGGCAGCCAACAGAGTCGCCTCGCGCCAGGGCTGCCCGAGCACGGCGGCTTCGGCCCTTGCGGCGTGTTGGACCGTGGCCGCCAAACCACCGAAGACCAAGCGCACAGCGTCAACGGTGTCGCCCGTCAAGGCGATGGCCAAACCGGCGCTGACCGACGAGATGTCGCAGTCATAGCGCTTGGAAATCTTGTAGGCGCGCACTTGCGATGGGGCCTCGGGCGCGGGCACGACCAAGCCCTGGACAAATTCGCCCTCTTCCAGTTGGTTCTTCATGTAGCCCAGGTAAAAGTCAGCCAAGCGCATGTTGCGCACACGTTCGCCTCGGCGCAATACGACGCTGGCGTTCAAAGCCATCAGCACGGGCGCGCAGTCGCCGATGGGTGAACCGTTGGCGACGTTGCCGCACAGGGTGCCCGCGTGGCGAATGGGCGGTGAGGCAAAGCGCAGCCACATGTCGCGCAAGGTGGGCCAACGTTGCACCAGTTCGCGCCAAGCGGCTTCAAGTGAAACAGCGGCACCGATGTGCAAATCCCCGTTGATGTCGGTGATGTCTTTCAACTCGGCCACCTCGCCGATGTAGAGCAACTCAGGCAGTTGGCGAAACTGCTTGGTGACCCACAAGCCCATGTCGGTGCCACCCGCCAGCACCTTGGCCGCCGGATGCGCTAAGCGCAGCCGCGCCAACTCGGACAAGTCTTGGGGCGCATGAAAGCCCGGCCCGCAGTGCAGCGGCGTTTGGGCTTGCAGCGCGCGCAGGGCTTGGACCACGGGCTCGCGGGCCAGTGGCGCGGCGGGCAGCGTGAACATGCGTTCACCAGCATCGAGGATCGGCCGGTAGCCGGTGCAGCGGCACAGGTTGCCCGATAGATCGTCAGCCAGCTGCTGGCGTGTCGCACAACTGCCCGCTTGAAGATGGCTCTGGTAGCTGGACCACAGCGACATGACAAAACCCGGCGTGCAAAAGCCGCACTGCGAGCCGTGGCAATCGACCATGGCTTGTTGCACCGGATGCAGCTGCGCCGTGGCTTCGGGCTGCGCTGACTGCGGCGAGGGTGCCGTCGCCAGAGCTTCAACCGTGAACAAAGCTTTGCCGTCCAGCGTGGGCAGGAACTGGATGCAGGCATTGACCGGGGCAAGCGCCAGTTCGCCGTGTTTGTCGAGTTGCCCCAGCACGACGGTGCAGGCACCGCAATCGCCTTCGGCGCAGCCCTCCTTGGTGCCTGTGCAATGGGCGTCTTCACGCAGCCACTGCAGCACGGTGCGAGTGGTCTCGGGCGTGTCAACGCTGACCAGTTGACCTTGGTGAAAAAAGCGGATGGGACGGGTGCTCATGTGGGGCCTCGCAAATGGGGCGGGGGGGGAACGACTCACTGGGACTTACCCGGAAGCTATCGCGCCCGGTCGCAGTGTGTATACGATGCCAAAGATAGTCCACATCAGCAGAGTTATATGGCCAAGCGCCTTGCCTTCGACACCATCGACATCTACCTCATACGGGTTTTGCACACCTTGATCAGCGAACGCAGTGTCTCTCGCGCAGCGATGCGCCTGGGCAGCACCCAGCCGGCCGTGAGCGCACAGCTCAAGCGCCTGCGTGGGTTGACAGGTGACCCCTTGCTGGTGCGTTCTGGCCAACAGATGCAGCCCACCGAACGCGCCTTGCAGTTGCTCGCCCCGGCCACCCACATGCTGCACGACGCGCAGACCATTTTCTCGACGCGCAACCGCGCGCTGCCCTATGACGCAGTACACAGCGAAGCTTTGTTTCGTGTTGCCGCCAGTGACTACCTCGACCCGATGTTCCTGCCCAGCCTGGTGACGCGCATCAAGCGGCTGGCGCCAGGGGTACGGCTCGAGCTGATGCCGCTGTCGCAAGAGTTCGACTACCGGCGAAACCTGGCCACCGGCGATGTCGACCTGGTCATCGGTAACTGGCTGCGCCCGCCACAAGAGCTGCACCTGGCGCGTTTGATGAGCGATGAAGTGGTGTGCCTGATGGCCGACGACCACCCGGCCGCACGCGCCAGCGCGTCGCGCCAATGGACAGTGCAGAAATACCTGGAATGTGAACATGTGGCGCCGATGCCGCTGCACCCGGGCGCCATGGGGGTCATCGACGAGCACCTCATCGCGCAAGGCGTCTCGCGCAACATCGTGGTGCGCGCTTCGCACTTCAGCCTGATTCCACAGATGGTGGCTGACAGCTTGTTGGTGTTGACCACAGGCCGACTGTTCTGCAGCCGCTACGTGCAGCAACTCGGCGTGCGCATTGTTCGCTGCCCGGTTCAGTTCCCACCCTTGAGCTACTACCAGTTGTGGCATGACCTGACGCACAACGCCGACTCCATGCGCTGGTTTCGCGATCAAGTGCGCACGGTGGCGCAGGCGCTCGCCAAGCCCGACTTGCCGCAAAGGCGAATGGCTTCGTGATGTCCAGCCCAAGCGCAAGGTCGTCGCAAGGGCTCGCGTCAGCGCTGCCAGCGCGCACCGCAGTGCGCACCGCTCTGCGCGCCGATCTGCTCGACTTCAGCGCCGCGCCGCAGTGGTGCGACACTGGCTTGCAAGGTGTGCGTTGGCGACCCGATCACTGGTTGCTGATCGACACCGACGGGCGCATCGCCGGCGTGCAACCCGGTGCGCAGCAACCCGACCCGAGCTGGCACTGCGAGGACCACCGCGGCTGCCTGCTCATGCCCGGCTTCATCGACAGCCACGTGCACAGCGCGCAGCTGGCTGTCATTGCGAGCCATGGCAGTGCCTTGCTCGACTGGCTGGAGCGCTACACCTTCCCGGCCGAGATGGCCT